>JAIXTR010000222.1 GCA_027483845.1 Caulobacteraceae bacterium
CATCGGCGCTTAGCGCCGTCATCATTCGGCGGGTGTCTTCATCGGCGAATGCCGCGATCTGTCTCAACTCTGGTTCCCCTGCAGGTCGATGTCCGAGGGTTAGAGTTTGGCGGTTAACGGTGTAATAACATGGTGCATTTGCACCTATTGCCTTTGCACACAAATCGCGCCCATGCTTCTTGTCGCGGGTCAAGGATTTAGCGGTGTGGGGGACGCAGATGCGCGCGGCGAGGCTTAAACGGGATAACGTTGATCCGAAAGGAGAATTTCCGATCGGAGCGTCCGCTTACCTGTTCTATCTGCTGTTCCAGGCGGCGCGCCTGAAAGACCTCCACGACGATCGGAAACTGGCCGCTGCGGGCCTCAACCTGCACCGTGTGCGCATACTTGCGGTAATTCGCCGCATCGAGAACTGCTCGATGAAGGACCTGGCCCTTTTCAGCGCCATGGACCGCACCACGCTGACCCGCGCGGTCGACCAGTTGGTGGCCGAGGACCTGGTCGAAAGGTGGTCGTCGCCGCGCGACCGGCGACGGGTGAATGTCTCCCTGACCGACAGAGGGGAAGCCGTCTATATCCAGGCGGCGGCCGCCCTTGCAAACGGCCATGCGACAATGCTCGCAGGGGTAGAAGACGAGGACCTACGCGGCGCTGCGCGGGTCTTGCGCCAGGTGGTGCGTAACCTTGTCGCAGAGCCCCTGGAGGCCTCCAAGCTCATCGCCTACGGCCCCGCGCCCGGGGCGGACTAGTCGGCCCCGGCCAGAGCCCGCAGACTCCGGCCGGGTGTGCGCGCGTCCGTTTGGGGGGTCAGGCCGCGCGCGCCGACGGGACAACTGCCGCCGGGGTAAGGCGGAAGCGCCCGATCAGGCCCGTGAGGCCCTCGGCCTCGCGCGCCAGACTGTGACTGGCCGCGGTGGTCTCCTCGACCATCGCAGCGTTTTGCTGGGTCACCTGGTCCATCTGGTTGATGGCCGTGTTGACCTCGGAAAGCGCGACCGCCTGCTCGCGCGCCGATGCGGCGATCTCGCTGACCAGACCGTGCATTTCGGCCACTGTGGACCGGATGGTCTCCAGAGCCACGCCCGTCTGGGTGACTAGTTGGACGCCGTCGCCCACCTGACGCGTGGAGGCGGAGATCAGGCCCTTGATCTCGTGCGCGGCGTCAGCGGTGCGCTGAGCCAGGGCCCGGACCTCGGACGCGACGACGGCGAAGCCCTTGCCGGCCTCGCCCGCGCGCGCCGCCTCGACGCCGGCGTTGAGCGCCAGCAGGTTGGTCTGAAACGCGATCTCCTCGATCAGGCCGACGATGCTCGAGATTTGCGCCGACGATTCCTCGATCGCGCTCATCGCCTCCGTCGCTTTGTGGACCACCTCGCCCGAGCGTTCGGCCTCGCCGTGGGCGGTGTCGGCCACCTGACGGGCCTTGCTCGCGCCCTCCGCCGAGCGACGGACCGTGGCGGTGACCTCGTCCAGGGCCGCGGCGGTCTGTTCCAGGCTGGCGGCCTGCTGCTCGGTGCGGCGGGACAGGTCGTCGGCCGCCTGGCTGATCTCCTCGGATCCGCTCCGCATGCCACGGGCCGACGCAATGACGGACGCCAGCGTCTGGCCCAACTGATCGATCGCGGCGTTGTAGTTGGTGCGTAGCTCTTCATACTGATCGGGGAACCGCGTTTCGAGCCGCGCCGCGAGGTCGCCGTGGCTGAGGCGATCAAGACCCTGCGCCAGGGACGCCACGACCTGTTCCCGGGCCGCCTCTTCCGTGGCGCGGCGCGCCTCGTTGCGGGCTCGCTCCTCTTCCATCGCCGCGCGATTATCGGCGGCCTCCAGCTCGGCATGCCGCTCGGCGACCGCCTGTTTGAAGGCGAAGAGCGCGCGGCTCATCAGCCCGATCTCGTCCTTACGCTTCGTTTGCGGGGGATCGACGCTGAGGTCGCCCTGGGCGAGCCGATCCAGCACGCTGGTGATGTCGACGATCGGCTTCACCAGCATCCGCCGGGAGACGACGACCAGCAGCCCGCTGATGAAAACGCCCACGAGGATCAGCCCCGCCATCAGGATCTGGGCGGCCAGGGCGGCGGACTTGGCGCCTGTCGCCTCGGCGTTCGCGCTGGCCTCGATCTTGTTGGTCGCCGCTTCCATCGCGCCCTCGAGCACGGTGAACTGCTTCAGGAAGTCCGGCATCGCCGCGTTGGCCGCGGCCGGATCACGCTGCGCCAGGGCCACGATGTTCTCGGCCGACCCGATGTACGACGCCAGTGGTCCCTCTACGGCAGCCAAGGCGGCGCGCGACGCGGGATCGACGGCTAAGAGCTTGTTCTGCTTGATATCGCTGCGAAATGTCTTGGCGTGTTCGGCCAGGTCAGCCTTGACCTGCGCCCACTGGACGCCGTTGGCCGGATCGGTCGCACGCAACGCCATCAGCACGTCCGCACGCAGCGCATCGTGCATCATGTCGGAATCCATGTGCAGCCGCACGACATCGCCCGATCGCATGGCGCGGGTCAGCGCGCCGCTTAGATGCGCAGCGGACCACAGGCCGGCTGAGGAGGTCATGCACGCCAGAGCCAGAACCATGGCCCCGGCCGCGCCGACCTTTCCGTTGATGGTGTCGAGTCTCATGAGATACCTCGCTTCACCAACCAACAGTATGCGAAATGTATTTAGACGCCGTAAATCATGAATCTCGCGATTGACGCGCTACACTGACGCACGACAGCCATACCGAATGCTGACGCGCCGGCCGGTTCCCACTTTGCCAATTCTACTAGATGATGCGCCGCACCAACTCCTTCAGGATTCACAGGGTTTACAAAAAGTTACAACTTCACTTTTGCTTATCTGCCCTTGCGATTTCCCACATTTAACTCCGAATTAGTGACGATGGATCAGGCTTGTCGCTCTAGACTTGCCGAAAGACCATCGACATGCCCGTTCATCCCAAATCGGCTTGGCTGGCCGGCGCGGCTGCGGCGCTGCTGGCCACCGCCTCCGCGGCGGCTGACGAGTCGACACCGGCCCTCGCCGTCTCCGCGCTCTACACGGCGGACATCAGCGGCGTGGCGCGCGGCGTGCGGCCGCGCGCCGGTCGCTATCTCGACAATCTGGATGTCACCGCCGAGCTGGACCTGGAGAAGGCGGTGGGTTGGCGCGGGGCGACGCTCCACGCCTACGCCCTCAACAATTCCGGCGGCGCGCCCAACGACCTGGCCGGCACGCTCCAGGGCGTGGACAACATCGAGGTGACGACACCGCGCCTGCGGCTTTTCGAGCTGTGGCTGGAGCAAGGCGCCGGGCAAGCGACGGTGCGCGCAGGCCTCTACAATCTCAACAGCGAGTTCTACGCCAGCGACTCGGCTGGCCTCCTGCTGAACCCGTCCTTCGGGATCGGATCGGAGCTGGCCGCGACAGGCCCGAACGGCCCCTCGATCTTTCCCTCGACCTCGCTCGGCGTGCGCCTGAACGTCGATCTGGGCGACGACCGCTACGTCCGCGCGGCGGTGCTGAACGCCCGCTCCGGCGTGCTGGGCGATCCCGGCGGCATCGACTGGAGCTTCGACAACGGGGTCCTCACCATCGCCGAAGCCGGGTTTACCGGCCCGACGCGCCTGTCCGCCGGCGCCTGGCGCTACAGTAAGCGACAGGATGATATCCGGACGGTAGGTCCGGGGGGGTTGCCGGCGCGGCGTGACGCCCACGGCGCATATGTGCTTGGCGAACAGCGGATGTTCGGCTCGGCGGACGGCGCCGAGGCCTATGCCTTTCTCCGCATCGGGGTCTCGGACGGGGCCACGACCCCGTTTCGCGGCGGCTGGCAGGCCGGCGTCCTTATCGACCGCCCCTTCGCCAGCCGACCGGACAGTCAGATCTCGCTGGGCGTCCAGCAGGGTGTCCTGAACCGCAAGTTCCGCGACAACCTGCGCGACGCCGGGGGGCGGCCGGCGCGGGCGGAGTCCGGCCTGGAGCTCACCTATTCCGACAAGCTGACCAACCGGATCACCTTGCAGCCGGATCTCCAGTGGATCCATCACGCCGGCGGTGACCGCGACGCCAAGAACCGACTGGTGGCGGCCCTGCGCCTCAAGATCGATATCAGTCCCTCCCCCGCCGAATGATCGGAACCCCCGCCCATGCGCCTGGCGCAGGACGACCAAGACAGACGCTTCACCGAAATCCTCCGCGGGCGCGCGGCCGCCCGAAACATGCGGGTGGTCGAAGCGGGCCTGATCGCGGGGCTTGCCTGGCTGAGCATCCATAGCTGGCTCGTCCTCGTCTGGTTCGTGCTGACAGTGGCGGCTGGTGGGTTCGAGGGCCTTGTCGCGCGTCGCGCCCTGACGCGTCCGGGTCCAGGGCCTCGCCGCCTGGCCGCCTTTGGTCTGGCCCTCAGCGCCACCACCTACTGCGCCGTCGTGGGTCTGCTGGTCGCACCCGGCGCCAGCGCGGCCGGCTTGGCGGGCGCAACAGCTATCCTGTGCGCTGTGGCCCTGGGCAACGCGTTGCGGTCGGCCGGTTCAGCCCTGGCCACGGCCAGCATGGTCACGCCGCCTGCCGCTCTGCTGGTGGCGGCCCCGCTGTTGGCCGCCCTGACCAACACCTCCATCGCCCTCAACGACACCATCCTGCTCGCCCTGGGCGGCTTGGCGTTCAACATGTTCATCGTGCGGCTCTCGGCCGCCATGGCCGCTGAGGGTGAGGCGCTCCGCAAAGCCCGAGAAGCCGCCGAGGCGGGCAATCACCGCTGGCGTATGGTTTTCGACAACAGCCCGATCGCGCTCATCTGCTTCGACGCCTCCGCGATGCACGCCCGCCTGCATCAGCTCGCCCACCCGGGCGCCGGGCTCGGCCAGATCGCCAAGTCGGTCTACGTCGATGTCGAGGATGTCTACGCCGACGCCCCGATGATCGAAGCCAACGACGCCGCGCAGCGGCTGTTCAGCCGCTTCGGCGGGCAAGGCCAGCTCGATGAGCGCGCGGTCTACATGCTGCTGGACGGGCTGGACTCCATGGACGCGGACGGCACGGTTCCGCCGTTCGAGAGCGAGCTGCTCACCGACGCGGGCGAGGCGCGGGTGGTGCGCGTCCAGGTGCGGCTGACCTCCGGCCTGGGCCAGCCCTGGAGCCTGTGTCTCGCATCGTACGCCGACGTCACCGAGACCCATCGCGTGGCGCGCGCCCAGCGCGAAGCGCGCGAGGCCGCCGAGGAGGCCAACCGCGCCAAGAGCGATTTCCTGGCGGTCATGAGCCACGAGATCCGAACGCCGCTGAACGGCGTCCTGGGCATGGCCCAGGCGATGGACATGGACCCGTTGGCCCCGCTCCAGCGCGACCGCCTGCAGGTGATCCGCGAGAGCGGCGGCGCGCTGATGGCCCTGCTGGACGACCTTCTCGACATCTCGCGCATCGAGGCGGGTCGCCTCACCCTGGAAGAGGGCGACTTCGACCTCACCGCCGTCGCAGAGAGCGCGCACGCTGTCTTCGCCGCCCAGGCCCGGGCCAAGGGGTTGATCTACACGCTCGACATCGAACCGGCCGTCGCCGGGCTATGGCGCGGGGACGCGGGCCGGGTTCGGCAGGTGCTGTCCAGCCTGATCTCCAACGGCGTCAAGTTCACGCCCGCGGGCGAGGTGGCCGTGCGCCTGGCGCGCAGCCCGAACGGTGTGCGATTCGAGGTGGTCGACACCGGGATCGGCATCGCGCCCGACCGGGTCGCCCGCCTCTTCGAAAAGTTCGTGGTGATCGACGCCTCGGCGACGCGCCCCTATGGCGGCGCAGGCCTGGGGCTGGCGATCTGTCAGGAGCTGAGCCGCGCCATGGGCGGCGCCATCACGGTTGGCAGCGCCCCGGGTCAGGGCAGCACCTTCGCCTTGGACCTACCCCTACAGCCGGTGGAGAAAACCACGGCGCACACCGCGCCAGCCGATGCCACGCGCCTGGCGGAGCGCTCAATGCGCGTGCTCGCCGCAGAGGACAATCCGGTGAACCGGATGGTCTTGAAGGCGCTACTGGCGCAGCTCGATGTCGATCCGACCATCGTCGAGAATGGCGCCGAGGCTGTGCGCGCGTGGGAGTCCGCCCACTGGGACCTGATCCTGATGGATGTGCAGATGCCGGTGATGGACGGGCCGACGGCCACCATGACCATCCGCGCCCGAGAGGCGGTGCTGGGCCGACCACGCACCCCGATCGTGGCGGTGACGGCCAACACCATGGCGCATCAGTTGGCCAGCTACCGCGCGGCGGGCATGGATGACGTGGTGCCCAAACCCCTCAACGTCACCGAACTGTTTGGTGCGATGACCGCCGCCTTGGCCCCGCCCGACGCGGCCGAAGCGCCCGACCATGCATGGGGCTGAAGCCCGGCTACAGCAGGTCGCCGCCGCAGGCGCCGGCCGTCGAACCCGTGGCCTTGAACGCCTTGATCACGTTGCGGCCGACGGTCCAGCGGTGCACCTCGTCCGGCCCGTCCACCAGCCGCTGCGAACGGATGTGGGTGTACCAGGCGGCCAGCGGCGTATCGCGACTGTAGCCCAGGGCGCCGTGCAGCTGGATCGCCGTGTCGACCACGTGGTGGACCATGTGGGCCAGGTAGACCTTCGCGATCGAGTTCTCCTGCCGCATGTCCAGGCCCTTCTCGGCCTTGTAGGCGATATGCAGCAGCATCAGCCGGGCGATGTAGAGCTGGCTCGCGCACTCGGCCATCATGAACTGGACCGCCTGACGCTCGTCCAGCTTCTTGCCGAAGGTCTCGCGCTGCGTGATGTGGGCGGCGGCCAGATCCAGCGCGCGCTGGGCCATGGCGATGTTGTGCATGCCGTGCCGCAGGCGGCCGTAGGCCAGACGGTGTTGGCCCATGTCGAAGCCGCGCCCCTCCCCGCCCAGCAGGTTTTCGGCCGGCACGACCAGGTCTTTGATCTCGATCTCGGAGTGCCCGCCGCCCATGATGTGGCTGAGCGGCCCCTCGGCGGCCATGGTCGGGATGTCGCGCTTGATCCTGTAGCCGGGGTTCGGCAGCTCGACGATGAAGGTCGAGAACTGCTGGTGGCGCGGACCGTGTTCGTCCGTACGGGCCATGACCACGGCAAGGTCGGCGGCGCTGGCGGCGGACGAGAACCACTTCTCGCCGTTCAGGACATAGTTCTCGTTGCCGTCCTTGACCGCGGTGGTGCGCATGCCGGTGGCGTCGGCGCCGGCCGCCTTCTCGGTCATCGAGTAGCAGACGCGCTTCTCGCCGTTCAGCAGCGGCTTGAGGTACTTTTCCTTCTGGAACTCGGTTCCATGGGCGATCAGCGTCAGGATGGTCGCGTCGTCCGGACCCTGGCTGTTCATGCTGAGCGCGCCCAGGTGGCTCATGCCCAGCTCCATCTGCACCAGGGCGTTGGCCAGCGGCCCCAAGCCCATGCCGCCGTATTCCTTAGGCACGAAGGGCATCCACAGGCCCTGGGCGCGGGCCTTGGCGCGCAGCTCGGCCAGGACGGTCTTGTAGCTCTCCTTGTCCACCAGCCGGGCCTCGGCCGGGATGCACTCGTCCTTCACCCACTGGCGCACGCGCTCGCGGACGGCCTGGGCTTCCGGCGGGATTTCGAAGTCGATGGACATGGCGGCGCGCTCCCAGCGTTTGTTTTCTTTAGCCTACCGTGCGGCGGCGCCCCGAGGGCAAGCAAGCGCATTCCGCAGACTTTCTGCAGGCGACCGCAGGACCGCTCGCTTTGACCTGGCGGCCAAGTTGGCGTTCCCTCCGAGGGTAAGGAGACCGCCATGCAGATCAGACCGCTGACGCCCACCATCGGCGCCGTCGTGGAAGGGGTGGACCTGTCCCAGGGCGTTTCCGCCGACCTGGCCGAGGCGCTGCGCGGGGCGCTGCTCAAGCATCAAGTCATCTTCTTCGAGGACCAGCACATGACCCCGGTCCAGCACCGGGATTTCGCCGCCCGGTTCGGCGCGCTGCACACCCACCCACTTTACCCCGGCGTGCCCGAGGCCCCCGAGCTGTTCATCCTCGACAACCACGCCGGCAATCCCACCGACAACGACGCCTGGCACACCGACGTGACGTTCATCGAGACTCCGCCGATGGGCTCGATCCTGTATGCGAAGAGCCTTCCGCCCAGCGGGGGCGATACGATCTGGGCCAACATGCGAGCCGCTTACGAGAGCCTTTCGCCGGTCTTCCGCGAGTTCCTGTCGGGGCTGGACGCCGTCCACGACTTCGCCCGCGGCTTCCCCCAGCAAGGGATCGTCGCCAACGCCTCGGGGGCGGAGAAGCACGCCAAGGCCCTGGCCGAGCATCCCCCGGTGCTGCATCCCGTGGTGCGCACCCATCCTGAGACCGGCGAGGACGGCCTGTTCGTCAACTTCGGCTTCACCGAGCGGATCAAGGGCCTGCGCCGCAAGGAGAGCGACGCGATCCTGGGGATGCTGTTCGAACACGTCACCAAGCCGGAGTTCCAGGTCCGTTGGCGCTGGTCGGACAACGCAGTCGCCTTCTGGGACAACCGGGTGACCCAGCATTATGCGGTCAACGACTACCTGCCCGCCCGCCGGATCATGAACCGCGCCACCATCCTGGGCGAGCGCCCGTTCCACCGCTCCCGCGCGCCGGCTCCGGCCAGGGCGGCCGCCTAAGCCTTCAGGCTGGGCGTCGGCGGAGCCAGAGGTATAGCAACGTCGCCAACGGGATCGGGACCAGGGACAGCCCGATCTCGATCGGCTTGCCCCCGGAGATCAGGAAGGCCGCGAAGGCCACCGCCACCCCGGATGTGACCAGGGCGCCGACCCGCCGTGCGCCGGCGAACCGCCAGCCGATCCGCGCCAGGGACAGGGCCGGCAGAATGTAGGCGTAGAGGCACAACAACGACACCGCGTTGATGATGGTCGAGAACTGCTGGGCCAACGTGGGGCTGGCCGTGGCGAGGACAAAGGCGGTCATCAGCACGCCCGCGCAAAGCAGGTTGACCGGCGAGGCCCGCTCGCCGGGCCGCGTCCGGAACGCGGGCGGAAAGACCCCCTGGTCGGCCGCGCCCCGCGAGGTTTCCGCGGTGACCAGCACCCAGCCGGTCAGGCAACCGCCGGTCCGCAGGAAGATGCACACGGCGATCGCCACGCCCACGGCGGCCCCGATGGTTGTTCGGGCCGCGTCCGCAAACGGCGCGTTCGATCCGGCCAGGGCCGTGGCGGGCAGAATGCCCATGATCGCAGAGGTCGCCGCGATGTAGAGCGCCGCCGCGCCGAGCACCCCCAGGATGGTCGCGCGCGGCACGTTGCGGAGGGGATCGCGCACCACGCCGGCCACCGCCGCCGCGCACTCCATGCCCAGGAACGCCCAAAAGGCGTTTAGGGCCGAGGCGCTCACCGCCTGGCCCGTCGACAGTCCGGTGGGATTCCACGACGCGACGAACACATCCGGCTTGAAGAACAGCCAGCCGAGTGTCGCCGCCAGGATCACCGGAAGCAGGCCGACGCCGAGGCTGATCCCCTCGGTCCGAGCGACCGCGCGGGGTCCAATCCAGCTCAGCCCCACCGCCGCCCAGATCAGACCCACGGTCAGCGCCAGGCGGGCGCCAGGCGCCGCCAGCGCCGGGATCAGGAAGCCCAGAGCGCCGGCCGCCGCCAGGGCGACGGCGACGGCCCCCGTCCAGGCCGAGATCCAGAACATGACCGCCATCTGGACGCCGAAGAACGGGCCCAGGCCGGCCTGGACATAGCCCGCCAGGCCATCCGCGCCCTCGACCTCCGCCGCCAGCCAGATCAGGACGCCCGAGATCCAGAGGGCCGCGAGGGTGGCCACCAGCCATCCAAGGATCGAGATGGATCCGATCGCCCCCATTGTCGCCGGCAGCAGGTAGACGCCGGAACCGATCATGGAGCCCGCGACCAGCGCCGCCGCGCCGGGGGTCCCGACCTTTCCGTGGTGGGACTGCAAAGCCGCGCCGACCGCCAGATCCGCCATCAATTCGCCCCTACCCAGGGCGCGACTATGGGAGTTGGAAGACGTGGCGCAAAGCTCTGTTCGGCGGCCTCGCTTGACAGATCATTTTACACGCGTAACGTCCAAATCGAGGTACGGATGTAAGATGTCGAAAATCTCCGGGGCCGAAAGCCACATCATGGAAGCCCTCTGGACCCGGGGGGCGCTGACCGCCGAGGAGATCGTGCAGACGGTCGGCCCGGCGCAGGACTGGGGCGAGGCCACGGTCAAGACGCTGATCAATCGCCTGCTGAAGAAGAAGGCGTTGGCGTCTGAGCGGGTCGGCGGTCGTGCGCTCTACAAGCCCCTGGTCACCCGCGAAGACTACGTCACCGGCGAAAGCCAGGGCCTGCTGGACCGGCTATTCGGCGGCCAGCTGGCGCCGCTCGTGGCGCACTACGCCCGCCACCGGGACCTGTCAGCCGCCGACGTGGCGCGCCTCAAGAAGCTCATCGCGGAGATCGAGAGCGACGATGACTGACGCGCTGCACGTGATCCTCGGCGGCTATCCCGCCGCGGCCTTCGCGGTCGCGTGCGCCAAGGCCAATCTGGTCGCCGCCGGGGTCATCGCGTTCGTCGCGGTGCTGCGGCTGCCGGCCCGGCGCGCCTTTGGGCCAGCCGCCGCCTATCACCTCTGGGGGATGCCGCCGATCATCGGGCTGATCGCCCTCTTCGTCGACCTGGCGGTTCCCAACACCGATCCGGCCCTTTTCGCCGTGAGCCCGTTGCTGCTGTGGCTGTGGGCCGTCGGGGCGGTGGGGGTGGCGACCCTCTTCACCACCGCCCAGGTTCGCTTCATGGCTGAGGTCAGGGCCGGTCGCGGCGGGCCGGCCGTGGTCGGCTTCATCTCGCCGGTGATCGTGATGCCGGCCGACGATGGCCGATACACCACCGAGGAGCGCGAGTTGATCCGCGCCCATGAGCGCGAGCACGTGGCCCGCAAGGATCCCCGCGCCGCCGGTTTCGTCGCCCTGGCGCAGGCGCTGTGCTGGTTCAATCCGATGGTCCACCTGGCTGCTTATCTGATCCGTCTGGATCAGGAGCTGGCCTGCGACGCCGCGGTGATCCGGGCGCGCCCCATGGCCCGCGCGCTCTACGCCCGCACCCTGCTCAAGACCCAGCTGGCCGGGTCGCCCCTGCCGCTGGGGTGTCACTGGTCTCCCCTCGGCCAGCATCCCCTGGCGGTGCGCATCGCCTCCCTGAAGCGCACGTCGCGCACGCCGTTGAGGGCCGGCGACGGGACCTTCGCCGCCGCGAGCGTGGCGGCCATCCGGCCCTGATCCGGCGCAGCGGGCACGGCCGCCACAAATTCGCCGCCGGCCAGCGCCTGACTGCTCACGAGAAGTCCGCTTGACAGGTCGAATTACAGACGTAATGTGACATCAAATCTACGGGTGTAAGATGTCCAAGCAACGCCGCGCTGAGATCCGCCGATGACCAGCGACATCCTGGCCGCCCTGCTGCGTTTCAACCTGGTGCTGGCGCTTGGCGTCATCGTTGTTCTCGTCCTGCGCGTCCCGGTTCGCCGCCTGTTCGGCCCCGAGATCGCCTATGGGCTGTGGGCCGTACCGCCCGTGGCCGCCCTCGCCAGCATCCTGCCGGCTCGTGTCGACGACGGCGCACCGGAAATCCACGCCCTAGCGGCGGCCCTCGCCGATGTATCGCTTCCCGGCCTGGCGGCCTGGGGCGCCGGCGTCGCGATCGCGATCACAGGCCTCGTCCACGCCCAAGCCCGCTTCAATCGCGCCGCCGCGCGGGGCCGGGCTGGTCCGGCGGTCGTCGGCGTCATCGCCCCGCGCGTGCTGATGCCTGCCGACGATGGGACCTTTTCAGTCGAGGAACGCGCCCTGATCCGCGCCCATGAGCGGGAACATGTAGCCCGCTGCGACCCCCGCGCCGGCGCTCTGGCCGCCGTTCTGCAGGCGCTTTGCTGGTTCAATCCCCTGGTTCACCTGGGCGCGCACCTGATGCGCCTGGACCAGGAGCTGGCCTGCGACGCCGCGGTGCTGCGCCGCCGGCCCCGCGACCGCGCCCTCTACGCCCGCACCCTGCTGAAGACCCAGTTGGCTGCCCAGCCCCTGCCCTTCGGCTGCTACTGGCCCTCCCGTAGCCAGCACCCGCTGGACGTGCGGATCGGCGCCCTGCGCACCGCGCCGCGGCTGGACGGTCTGATGGGCTCCTGCCTGGTGTCGCTCTCCATCCTCAGCGCGGCCTTCGCCGCCTGGCACCTCCAGCCGCCCGCCCCGCGCCCGGGTCCGCTGGTCGCGCTATGGGAGCGTCAGCAACGCCAGCCGGTCACCTCGGTCATGCTGGTCAGCCTCCCGCCGGACGCCGCGCCGACCGACACCCGGCCCTAGACCCTCCAAAAGGCACAGGACACACCGATGCCGACCCCGAACGTTCGGGCGCGATGGCTCGCGCCTGCGCTCCTGCTGACCGTCGCCGCCTGCAGCGCCCCCACGGTCGAGAGCCGGATGGCCGCGCACCAGGCGCAGATCGACCCGCCGATGCTCTGGCGCGTGGAGGCCCTGGACGCCGCGGGCCAGCCCAGCGCGATCCTCACGGTCTGCGCCGACAGCAACATGCGAGACGGCTTTTCGCGCGCCCTCATGG
>JAIXTR010000324.1 GCA_027483845.1 Caulobacteraceae bacterium
CGTTCATACCGGACGGTTGCTGGCAGGTGCGAGCCATGCACGGAAAATACGCTTCGGGACACTGCCTGGCAACCGAGGCGTGCGTCTCGCCAAAACCTGTCGTCGCCGCGCGCCGCAATGTCGGCCTACGCCCGGTTCGTTCGTCGTTACGATGCCCGTCCGTCGCGCGGCGGGCGCCAGGGAGACAGACGATGCGGGTCATGGTGTTCGTGATCGCCCCGGACGGCGGCGAAGACGCCGCGCCGCCCACCGCCGAGGCCTTCGCGGCGATGGATCAGTTCACCGAGGCGCTGGTCGAGGCTGGCGTCCTCGTCGCCGCCGCCGGCCTGAAGCCGCCCAGCGCGGGCAAGCGGATCGTCTTCGACGGACCCTCCGTCACGGTCCACGACGGCCCCTTCACCGAGACCAAGGAGGCGATCCTCGGCTTCTCGATCTGGGAGGTGAAGGATCTGGACGAGGCGGTGGCCTGGGCCCGGCGCTCGCCCAACCCCATGCCCGGCCAGAGCCGGATCGAACTCCGCCCCTTCCTCGAAGCCGCCGACCTCGCCGAGTTCCTCACGCCCGAAGACCTCGCCGCCGCCCGCGACGGCGAGCGCGGGCGCCTCGGCGTCGCCTGACGCTGCAGCGACCGGGCCGTATCCGAACCTAGAGCGACAGCGCCGTCAGCCGCGGGCCACGCGCGGCCATGGCTTTCCTCGCCATTCGGTCGATCGCCTCAATCACCGCGTCATACATTTCGGCTGGAACATCATGGCCGACGCCCTCCATGAGCATGAATTCCGCCGCGGGAATCGAAGCGGCCGTGTCCTCGCCGCAGGCTGGCGGAAAGAGTGGATCGTCGCTCCCGTGAACGACCAGCGTTGGTGCGGTCACGGTCGCGAGCCGGCTGCGGCGATCGCCGCCGACCGCGATCGCTGCGATCTGACGGCCAAAGCCACTGCGATCGTGGGCGCGGCGGGCTTCCTCGACAAGCAGATGACGCGTGGCGGCCTCGTCGAACGGATAGCGACGGCCGGCGATGTGGCGCGCGAAGGCAAGGCCATGGGCCAAGTGTCCGTCTGGGTCGGAGACGGGATCGGGCGCAGGGCTCGTCATCATCGCCATGGCGTCCGGCGCCGGCGGCGGAAGCCTTGGATTGCCGGTGCTCGACATGATGGAGGTCAGCGACGCGACGCGTTCGGGATGCTCACACGCCATGACCTGGGCGATCATCCCGCCCATGGATCGACCGACGACGTGGGCCCGGTCGATGGAAAGGGCGTCGAGCAGCCCAACGGCATCCGCCGCCATATCCTGAAGCGTGTACGGGACCGTCGGCGTCCGTCCGGCCAAGAGCGCGGCCGCCAGCGCGCCCAAATCCGGCGCGGCGACGTGACCGAAGTGCGTCGAGCCGCCGGCGTCGCGATTGTCGAAGCGGATGACCCGATAGCCGCGCGCCGCCAGGGCGCGGCAGAAGGGAACGGTCCACCGGATCATCTGCGTCCCCAGTCCGGCGACCAGCAGGATCGCCGGGTCGGCGGGCGACCCGAACACCTCGAAAGCCAGCTCGACACCATTGGTTTCGACGCGCTTCATCGCCGGTTTTCTCCCTGCACGACCCGAACCGTGCGGGAAGCACGGAGGGTAATTACCCGGATAAAACAGGCGGTCAATATCGCCCGGGTAAAAAGCAAGCGCATTCCACCTACGACGCAGAGCGTAGAACCCGCGCCAGCCGCCTATCGCCCAGCGGGCGCGGCGGTCCATCACCCCCCGCTTGCCGCGCGAAGGGGCCGGGCCCGCGGAACTTTTCCTTCGGAAATGCAGTCTCTTCCGGGAGGAAGCGAACGTTGGCGCAGTATCGAAACGTGAAGCCTGAAATCCTGGCCGCGGAGCTCGTTCAGCTCTTTGGCCGTTACCTCGATCACGCCGATGAGGCGAGCGGCCGGACCGACCGTCGTGGTGTGGCGAAACATCTGGTGATCATCGCGACCCGCCTTCACAGCGTCGGCCGCGTCGACGCGCACACCGCCCTTCGGCTGGCGGCGCGGGCGTACGGCGAACACTTTGAGACGCCGGCCTCGACGCTCAAGAAATGCGCCTCGGAGGCGCGCGCCTTGCTTGCCGCGCGTGAGGAGCGCGGCGTTCAGATGACGCGTCTCCGACGGCACTTCGACGCCTTCGCGGAGATCGATTCCCAACTCGCGGTCGAGAGCCCGCACGCGGCCGCCGCTCTGCGCGCGGCAAGGCTTTCGGGGCGCAGAGGCGGTCGGCCACCCATTACCGGGGCCGTGCGACCACCCAAGCAAGAGCCGGCGCTGCCCCCGGCGCGGATCGCGCGCGCCATCGTCTCGCTGAAGGAGCGAGCCGGCGTTGGCGACGAGTCCGCCAAACGGGTCCTTGAACAGCTGAAGCGGCTGATCTCGCCGCAGGCGTTCTAGCGCGCCGCCGTCAGACGGCCGCCGACAAAAAAAGGGCGGCGGGTCACCCCGCCGCCCCCGTCCGGTCGGACGTTTCGATCCTAGAAGTTCGCGGTCACGCCGACGAACAGCCGCCGACCCAGGAGGTCGTAGAGCGGATAGGTGTTCGGCAGACCGCCGCCGACGATCGCGCTCGGAAGGAGCGGCGGGTTGACGTCGAACACGTTGTTCACGCCGGCCCGGAGCTGGAACCTGTCGCTCAGATCCCACACGCCAGCGACGTCGAAGTAGTTCACCGCACGGATCTTGTTGGTGAACGGGTTCGGCGCGCCGGAGAGTTGTTCGTCGCCCGACAGGTTCTCGTACTTGGTCTTGCCCCAATAGCGCCAGGCCACCGAGAGGGTGGCGTCGACGCCGGGAACCGTCCAGTTCAACCGCGCCGTATGACGCCACTTCGGATAGATGGTGCCGCAGCTCGAGCCGAAGTAGCCGGCGCAGTCGTAAGACGGATCGCCGGGAAGCGGCGTGTTCGACTGCTTGGTCAGCAGCGAGCCGGCGAGGTCGAACGAAACGCCGCCCCACGTGTCGATGCCCCAGTCCTCGAGCGGCAGCTTGTAGTTCGCCTGGACGTCGAAGCCCTCATTGATGCTCTTGGCCACGTTCACGGTGCGGCCATTGATGTAGCCGCCCGCCGCCGCGGTCGTGCCGAAGAGCGTGCCGTTCACGGGGTTGCGCGTCACCTGCGAGCAGAAGAACTCGTCGCCGCTCTCCAGGCAGCGATCCAGGATGATCTGGAGCGGAATGGTGCCGATGATGTTGCCGATCTTGATGCGGTAGTAGTCGACGCTCGCCGTGAAGCCGGGCAGGAACCGCGGCCGGGTGGTGAAGCCGACGGTAAAGGTCTTGGCGGCCTCGGGCGTCAGCTCGGTGTTGCCGCCGGTGAGCACCGCGCACTGGTTGGCCGGGCACTGCGGGATGGCGCCGTACTGAGCCGGGGTCACGCCGGTGTTCGCGCAGGCGGCGGCCGACGCGGGGTTGGCCGCGCCCCGGGCGCACGGGTCCTCGGGCACGTCGCTGGTGTTGGTCACCGACTGCGGCGTGTAGAGCTCGAGGATGTTCGGCGCGCGGATGGCCTTGTTGTAGGAGCCGCGGAAGCGGATGTCGTCGATCGGCTGCCACTGGAGGCCGACCTTGTAGGTCTTGGCCTGGATCCCCGTGGAGTAGTCCGAATAGCGATAGCCGCCTTCCAGCAGCACCTCTTGGGCGAAGGGCATGTCGTTGATCAGCGGGACCCGCGCTTCGGCATAGGCCTCCGCCGCCCGCAGGCTGTTGTTGATCCGCACCGAGGCGCCGCCGGAGCCCGAGAGGTCGCCGCTCTCGGAGGCCGCGTCGGGCGCGAACTCCAGATGGTCACGGCGCTGCGTCACGCCGAAGGCGACGCCGATGCCGTTGGTCGCCCACGGCGACTTCAGGCCGTATTCGCCGAGGTCGCCGGTGACGGTCGCTTCGACGATCCGCTGGGTCGTCACGCCGCTCTGCGTACCGAGGATCGTCAGCGCGTCCGCTGCGGCCGGGCTGACCCCGCCGTCCGCGAAGATGTTGTACGGCACGCAGCCCGCGGCGCCGGACAGACACACCGGGTTCGCGGCGGTGCCGCCAACCAGCAGCGCGTCCTGGATGCCCTGCAGGCTCAGGTAGTTTTCAACCCGGCTGGCCAGCTTGGTCCGATAGTAGGAACCGTAAAGGTCGTAGGACCACGGCCCCGCGATCTTGCCGCGCGAGCCGAACACGAAGCGATAGTTCGTGTGATCGTAGAAGGAGTTACGCGGACCGCCCTCGATGTTCCGGCGACCGACGTACAGATCGACCGTATCGCCTGCGGCGATGTTCGCGGGCGTGCACCCCAGCGCGCCCTGCTGCTGACCGCTCAGGAACGGATTGTTGCAGTTGACGAGGAAGCCGCCGGAGGCCGTCACGCCGCTGCCCTGGAAGAGGGCGCTGGGCGCGATGTTGACGTTCGACTCGCTGCTCATGAAGTTGAAGCTCGAGTAGAGCTCCGCGTGGTCGCTCACTTCGTAGTTCGCGAAGAAGCCGGCCGTGTACCGCGTGTTGTCCTGGATCAGGTACATGTACGGGTTGGAGTTGAAGATCGCCGGCGGCGTCGTGCCTGGCGTGCCGTAGGGCACGAACCGGTTGCCGAGGACCGCCCCCGCTTCGGATTCCGGCACGCCGTCGCCGTCGAGGTCCAACAGGGCGCCGCTGGCGGGGTAGAAGATGTTGGAGTTCGAGGAGCCGCCGCAGAAGCCGCCGCCGGCGGCGGTCACGTTAAGCTGGCAGGCCGAATAGTCGCGCGCGCCCTGACGGACGGGCTTCTGCTTCGAATAGGTGAAGAAGGCGGTCACGTTGCCGCGGCCATCCGGGGCGTTGGCCCCCATCAGGAGGCTGTAGTCCGCGGACTTGCCGTCCCAGCGCTTGCCGGGGATGAACTGCCCGCTGTCCGACAGGATGTCCTGCATCCGGTCGCTGTGCTGGTTGTGCTGATAGACGCCGTACTGGGCGTCCAGCTGCACGCCCTCGAAGTTGCGCTTCATGATGAAGTTGACGACGCCGCCCACCGCGTCGGAGCCGTAGACGGCCGAGGCGCCGCCCGTCAGGACTTCGACGCGCTCGATCAGTTGCGACGGGATCTGGTTGATGTCCGGCGCCGGGTTCGGGTTGCCGGTGTTCGGGTCGCCCAGGCCTAGACGACGCCCGTCGATGAGCACCAGGGTCCGTTGCGGCCCAAGGCCGCGCAGGTTCACCGTCGACACGCCGCCCGGACCGCTCAAGGGGTCGGACGTCGGGCCGAGGTCGACGCCCGGATTCTGCGTGACCTGCGGCAGCTGGTTCAGGATATCGATGGTCTGCGGGCGGCCGCCCAGCAGCACGTCCTGGCTACCCACCACCTGGATCGGGCTGACGCTCTCGAGGTTCGGTTGCGGGATGCGCGACCCCGTCACCACGACTTCGGCGAGGTCGCCGCCGGCGTCCGCCGACTGCGCGGCGGCTTGCGTGGCGCCCAGGCTCAGAAGGGCCACGCCACAGATGAACGTCGACGCCAGAAGGCGCTCCCGCTGCGAATTGGTTTTCACGGCTCAAATCCTCCAGCGGTCCTGCACGACGGCGGCCGCTCCGCACGAACTGATCGGTCCCAGGATCACGCGTCCCGGTTGATCCGGGTTTGCGAGCCGATCCCCCGGAGGTCAACGAGGATCCGCGGTTTGAAAAGTATCCGTCGACGAACTGTCGCATTATGGCCACAGATTGATCAGACCGCGGCACGAACTGAAATATACGGTCGCCGAAACGCGGGTCGGTGAACCAAAGAATGAGGCCAAGACGTGTATAATACAAAAGCTAAGCTTGGCTATTCCATCAATTACGGCCAAGCTTGTTTTCAAATGGCGAAGCTTTCGAGGTCCGTTGCTCGCGTGACAACAAGCTTCACCTTTCCTATCATGGCTGCGCTAGCGGGCCCCGCCGTCGCGCACGGCCAGCCGCAACCGCAACCGCAGGGCGGTTCGGCAATCGTCCAGCAATTGGCGGCGTGCGCGAACGGCGCGGACGACGCCGCCCAGCTGGCCTGCTACCGCCAGGCTGCGCGAGCGGTGATTGAGGCCCAGGCGGCTGGAGAGATCGTGGTGGTGGATCGGGCCGACGCCCGGACGATGCGCCGTCAGGCGTTCGGTCTCGCATTGCCGTCGCTGTCGCTCTTCGAACGGGGCCAGTCCGAAGCGGAGCTCAGCACCCTCGTGGGACAGGTACGCGCTGCGCGCCAGGAGCTATCGGGGCGTTGGACCGTCGAGTTGGCGGACGGCGGGACGTGGACCCAAGTGGATGCCGTGCCGCTCCGACGGTCGCCGAAAGCGGGCATGGCGGTGACCATCACCCGGGCCGCCCTCGGCAGCTACAAGATGAGTGTCGGCGACCAGGTGGCCGTGAGGGCGAAACGGATCGAGTAGGGGGCCGGCCTCTCTCTCTAGGGCCGTTAGCCGGCTTGTTCGCGAGGCGGGCCTCGCGCCCGAGCGCCATGCCAAATGCACATCCGTCACAACAACTTTGACTTCCCGGCGACGCCATGTTCCCTTTTTGTTCATGGCCAACCGCCTCTCCTTCACCGACGCCGAGCAGGCGAACCTGTCGGAGCTCGCCGAGCTCGACATGTCCCTGGCGCGGCATGCGCACGCCCAGGCCCTGGCGTCGGATGATCCCGCGACCATCGCGGAACTCGGCCGGACCTATCAGCGCGCGGCCCGCTCGGCCCGCCAGAGCATCGCGCTGGCCGCCAAGCTGCGTCGCGACGCGGCCCAGGACGCCGCGGCGGCCGAGCGCCTGGCCGAGCGCGCGGCGATGCTGAACAGCTTCACCCGCTTCGCCGAACCCGAAGGCGGCGACACCGGCTGGTTCGGCCATGACGACGATGAGGACTATGAGGAAGAGGAAGATGAAGATGAGGACGAGCGCGAGGACACCGCCACGCGCCGGCCGCCCATCGACCCCGCCATCCTCGAACGCGAAGCCGAACTACGCGCCGCCGTGCGCCGGGTGATCTGGGACGAGCGCGAGCGCCTGGAGATCGACGAGACCCCCGACGAGCTCTTCGGTTTCCTGGAAGAACGCCTCGAATCCCGCCGCCAGCGCCCCGCGCCCGCCGAACGATCCCTCGACGACGAAGTCCTGGATATCTGCGCCGCCCTCGGCCTCCCCACCGACTGCGCCAAAGACTGGCGAAACCTCCCCGACCCCGAGGTCGATCACGAGGGTCCAACGGTCACAGCGCGCGCCGACTCCAGCTGACCCTCCCTCTTTGCTCGTCATGGCCCGGCTTGTCCGGGCCACCCATGATCTCCACGCCAGATCAGATCGCACGGCCCCGCCGCGACTAGCCAAAACACGCCTGCGATCCTGGGTCGCCCGGACAAGCCGGGCGATGACGAGCAAGGGTGTTGGCGCGTCAGCGCCCTATCGACCACGAACCACACGAACCACACGAATGGTCCGGACCGGGCGCGGCGCGTTCGTCCCGTTCGTGTGGTTCGTGGTCAAAATGCAGCGCCTGCGGCGCGCAGAGCCTCAGCGAATAGTCGCCGCGCCCGACCAACGCCCCCGTCCGGGTGGTCCGTCGTCAAAACACCGCACCCGCCGCGCGCACTGGACATCCGCGCCCCCCCGCCCCATCCTTCCCGTTCAAACGAACGTTCGACGCGAGCGACCCCGATGTTCATGCGCTTCTTCACCGAGCTTCGCGAGGCCAAGGTGCCCGTGACGCTGAAGGAATACCTCATCCTGATGGAGGCGATGGACAAGCAGGTCATCGATCGGTCGATCGACGACTTCTACTACCTGTCGCGCTCGGCCCTGGTGAAGGACGAGAAGAACCTCGACAAGTTCGACCAGGTCTTCGGCCACGTGTTCAAGGGCCTGGAGCGGACGGACAGCCCGGACCTGGCCGCCGACATTCCGGCCGAGTGGCTGAAGAAGATCTCCGAGAAGTTCCTCACCGAGGAGGAGAAGGCGCAGATCGAGGCCATGGGCGGCTTCGACAAGCTGATGGAGGCGCTGGCCGAGCGCATCAAGGAACAGAAGGAGCGCCACGAGGGCGGCAACAAGGCCATCGGCACCGGCGGCACCTCGCCCTTCGGCGCCAACGGCTATCACCCCGAGGGCGTGCGCATCGGCCAGGACAAGGGCCGGCACGGCAAGGCCATCAAGGTCTGGGACAAGCGCGAGTACAAGAACCTCGACGACAGCGTCGAGCTGGGCACCCGCAACATCAAGGTGGCCCTGCGCCGCCTGCGCAAGTGGGTCCGCGACGGGTCGGCCGACGAGCTGGACATGGGCGCGACGATCAAGGGGACGGCCGAGAAGGGCTACCTCGACATCAACATGCGCCCCGAGCGCCGCAACAAGATCAGCGTCCTGATCTTCTTCGACATCGGCGGCTCGATGGATGGCCACATCAAGATCTGCGAGGAGCTGTTCTCGGCCGCCCGCTCCGAGTTCAAGAACATGGAGTTCTACTACTTCCACAACTGCCTCTATGAGAGCGTGTGGAAAGACAATCGGCGCCGTCAGACCGAGAAGCTGAACACCTGGGATATCCTCCACAAGTTCCCCCACGACTACAAAGTCATCTTCGTGGGCGACGCCACCATGAGCCCCTACGAGATCACCTATCCGGGCGGCTCGGTGGAGCACTGGAACGAGGAGGCGGGCGCCATCTGGATGGACCGCGTGGCCCAGATCTACGAGCGCATGGTCTGGCTCAACCCCACCGCCGAGCGGCACTGGGACTACACGCCCTCGATCGGGGTGATGAAGCAACTGGTGGGCGAACGGATGTATCCCCTGACCATCGATGGTCTGGAGAAGGCGATGCGCGAACTGTCGCGCTGATGTCGTGAAAGGCCTAGGCTGTCGTGACGCTTAAGGGATTCGCATGACCGATCCCCTCACTCAGGATCTGCCAGAGACCGACGAGGCCCAGGCCGCCACCAAGCAGGCGGTCTTCAACGCGGCTGAGCGGCTGTTCGCCCTGCACGGTTTCCAGAACGTCTCGGTGCGCGACATCACCGCCGAGGCGGGCGTGAACCTCGCCTCGGTGAACTATCACTTCGGGTCCAAGGACGCCCTGCTGTTCGAGATCTTCCGGCGCCGGACGTCGGAGCTGAACCGCGAGCGCGCCCGGATGCTGCATGAGGCCGGCGCCCGCCACAACGGCAAGCCGCCGGTGCGCGCGATCCTCGAGGCCTACTTCGCCCCGCCGCTCCGCTGGGGCTCGCCCGACCACGACCGCCGCATCTCGGTGCAGTTCATCATCCGCGCCCGCTCCGAGGGCACGGCCGAGATGCGCGAAGTGCTGCGCAACGACGTCTCTCACCTCGAGCGGTTCGCCGGCGCGCTGATGGCCGCGCGCCCCGACCTGCCCAAGGAAGACCTCTACTGGCGGCTGCATTTCGTGCTGGGCATGGTCCACAACAACCGCTTCGCCGAGTTCGACCGGCTGCACCACCTGTCCGGCGGCCTGACCCGCGAGGGCGACGTCGACGCCCTCCTGAAGCGCATGCTCGATTTCGCCGAAGCCGGGTTCGCAGCCTAGGTGCGCCGGCTGCTCCTCAGCGCCTGTGCGCTGAGGTTCCTCGACACCTTCCTGCTGATCGTCCCGTTCTACACGGTGATGTTCGCCGAGAAGGGGCTCTCGCCGGCCCAGATCGGGTTCGCCCTTGGCGCTTGGTCGCTCACGGGCGTGGTGCTCGAGATCCCCTGCGGCGTCCTGGCCGACCGCATGTCGCGCCGCTGGCTGCTGGCGATCTCCCAGCTGCTGCGGGTGGCGGGCTTCCTGGTCTGGCTGGCGTTCCCGAGCTTCTGGGGCTTCCTCATCGGCCTGACGCTCTGGGGCATGAAGAGCGCCACCATGTCGGGCGCCTTCGAGGCCGTGGTCTATGACGAGCTGAAGGCCCTGGGCCGCGAGGCGGAGTACGCCAAGGTCTTCGGACGCGCCAAGGCGGCCCGCGGCGCCGGCCTCGTCGCCGCCTCTCTGGCCGCCGCGGCGGCCGCGCCCCTGGGCTACGGTCCCCTGATCGTCGCCAGCGCCATCTCCGGCCTCGCGGCGGCGGGCGCGGCGCTACTGTTGCCCGCGGCGCCGCGCGCTGTGGCCGTCGCCGACTGGAACTACCTGTCCCACCTGCGACGCGGCGCCGGCGAGGCGTGGCGCCTGCCCGGCGTGCCCGCCCTCATCGCCTTCATCGCCGGCGTCCAGGCCGTGGCCTACGCCACCGCGGACTACTGGCAGCTCTTCGGCCGGGACGTGGGCCTGCCGAAGTCGGCCATCGCCTTATTCATCGCCGCCCTCGCGACGGCCGAGGCGATCGGCAGCCTCCTGTCGCACCGCATCCGCCACCTCGGCTCAGGCGCGCTCTACGCCCTGACCTGTCTGGGCGGTCTCAGCATCGTGGCCGCAGCGGCGACGTTCCAGCCGTGGTCGGTGGCGCTGCCGCTGATCTACATGGGCCTCTACAGCCTGGTCGATGTCAGCGCCGACGCCCGCTTTCACCACGCCCTGCGCGGCGAGACCCGCGCCACGGTCGCCTCCGTCAAGGGGTTCGCGACCCAGTGCGCCAACGGCGTGCTGATCCTGGGCTTCGGGCTGATCGCGCAGGCGTCCGCCTACCGGATGTCGTTCCTGGCCTATGGCGCCGGTCTGACCGCCCTGGGCGTCGTCTATGCCGCCAGCCGCCACGCCAGCCTCAGATCCTCGACGAACCGCGCATAGGCCTCCGCCTTCGCCGCGGCGTCCGGCACACGGAGCAGATAGGCCGGGTGGTAGGTGACGACGGCCTGGGCCTGACCGGACAACGGCATCGCCTGGCCGCGGACCTTGCCGATGGGCGTGGGCTTGCCCAGCACGGCCAGCCCGGCCGTGGCCCCCAGGGCCACGACGACCCGGGGCCGGATGATCCGCCGCTCGGCGTCCAGCCACCAGCGGCACGCCGTGACCTCGCCCGCGTTCGGGGTCTGGTGGATACGCCGCTTCCCGCGCAGCTCGTGCTTGAAGTGCTTCACCGCATTAGTGACGTAGGTCTCCGCGCGCGGCACGCCGGCTTCCGCCAGCGCTCGGTCAAACATCTGCCCGGCGGGCCCCACGAACGGCTTGCCGGCCAGATCCTCCTGGTCGCCCGGCTGCTCGCCCACGAAGAGCAGCTTCGCCTGACCCGGACCCTCGCCGGCCACACCCTGGGTCGCGTCGCGCCAGAGGTCGCAGCGGCGGCAGTGGTCGACGCCGGCGGCCACCTCGTCCAGGGTCGTGGTCGCCTGACCCTCCCACGGTGCGTCACGACTGTTGCGGACGGCGGCCTTGACCACGCGGCGACTGGGTTCGGATGGCGCTTGTCGGACCATGGTGTCGGTGCGGCCTTGGGCCTGGGCGATGAGCTCGGGAATGAGCGCCGCCTCGGGCAGGTTCCGCCAGTAGCGCTTGGGCATCTCCTTCTGCATCGCGTCCACCTTCAGCCGCGCCGGGTTGAAGATCGACGCGTAGTAGGTGCGCCAGTAGTCCTCCAGCGCGTCGCCCGCCGGCGCATCCGCCGGGTCCGCGCCGGGCGTGAACGCCAGCGCCGCCAGGTCCCAGTGGACGCAGACGTCCGGCGTCAGGATCGAGAACCGCATGTTCGCGAAGCGCCGCACGAAGAAGGGCGCCGTCGCCTCCGCCACCCGGTGGGCCGGTTCGAACCAGGCCACATAGGCCTCGCCGTCCTCGTCCGTAATCTCGCGGAACCGGACGAAGGCCTTCATCTTGTGCGCGGCGCGGCTGACCTCACCGGCGAAGCCGCGGAGCTGGGCGACGTCCGGATCCGAGGCGATGTGCATCAGGCTGGGCTGGTCCTGAAGCCGCCAGAGAACGCGATAGAGCAGGGCGAACCGTTCGTCGGACCTGTGCAGCACCACCTTCGTGGCCACGTCGACGAAGGCCTTCGGCGCCGTGAAGCGGCCGCCCGTGGCCTCAGACGCGTCAGCGGGTTCCGCGGCGATCTCCGACGGCGATCGCCCGCCAAACAGGCTGGCCTGACCATCGACGGTCCAGAGCGCGGACTCGGGCGGTACGCGGCGATTGCGTAGCGCCCGCGCCGCCTGACGCCAGCCATCGAAGTCGGTCTCGCGGGCGAGGCGGACCACCTCCATCAGAACAGCTCAAGTTGTTTGGGCCGGACGCGTTCCGGAAGGCCGGCGCTATCGGTCAGCGCGCCCGGGCTCCAATCCGCGCAGACCAGGAACGGCTTCAGCTTCTCAATCCCACGTGAGAGCCGCTTCACGTCGGCCAACTCCAGTCGCTTGAATCGGCGGACATCCAGGATGCGGTCAACCGCTCGCACGCCGCGGCCGGGCACCCGCAGCAGTCGCTCGCGGTCCGCCACATTGACGTCCATCGGAAACTCGCCGCGGTTTCGCAGCGCCCAGGCCATCTTCGGATCGACCGTGAGGTCCAGATCCTCGGTCTCGCCGATGATCTCGGCGCGATCGAAACCGTAGAACCGCATCAGCCAGTCGGCCTGGTACAGCCGGTGTTCCCGGATCAACGGCGGCCGGGCCAGCGGCAGACGGGCGGTGGAGTCCGGGATGGGCGAGAAGGCCGAGTAATAGACCCGGCGCAGGCGGTAGGCGCCATAGAGCCCTTCGCTGCGCTTCAGGATCGCCCCGTCTGTCGCGTCGTCCGCCCCGACGATCATCTGCGTCGATTGCCCCGCTGGCGCGAACTTGGGCGGGCGGGCCTTGCGGCCCTTCTCCTTGGAGGCCTCCTCGGACACGCGCACCGCGCCCATGGCCTTCTTGATACCGGTGGCGTCCTTCTCGGGCGCGAGCGCGGCCAAGCTGTCGTCCTTGGGCAGCTCTATATTGATGGACACGCGGTCGGCGTAGAGCCCGGCCTGTTCCACCAGGGTCGGCGACGCCTCAGGGATGACCTTGAGGTGGATGTAGCCGCGGAAGTCGTGGGTCTCGCGCAGGGTCCGCGCCACCCTCACCATCGACTCCATCGTATAGTCCGCCGAGCGGATGATCCCCGACGAGAGGAACAGGCCCTCGATATAGTTGCGGCGGTAGAACCCGAGCGTCAGGTCGACGACTTCCTCCACGGAGAACCGGGCGCGCGGCGTGTTCGAGGAGACCCGGTTCACGCAATAGGCGCAGTCGTAGACGCAGAAGTTGGTCAGCAGGATCTTGAGCAGGCTGATGCAACGGCCATCCGGGGCGTAGGCATGGCAGATCCCCATCCCCCCGTCCGTGGATCCCATCCCCTTGCCGCCCATCGAGTCGCGTTTACTGCTGCCGGACGAGGCGCAGGAGGCGTCGTACTTGGCGGCGTCGGAGAGGATCGCGAGCTTTCGCTTCAGGGTCAGGGTCGCCATGCCCAGACGCTATAGTTCGCGATTTGTTCACGCAAGCATGGCCATGGAAAATGTGGCCTTGCGTCTGGCGCGCCCTGAGTTGCGGCTCCCCCGTGTGGGGGCTTTGGGGGGAGCCGCGTTCAGTAGCGCTTCGGAGCGGCCGGTTCGGGGGGAGGAGATGAACCGGTGTCCCTCAAGCCCGAACACCATCGCCCCCGGCCTTGACCACAGTTGGGCGCATTCGTGTCAGCGCGGTATTGCGCCAAGGCCATTGCACGGCAAAGGGCGGGCCTCCGCAGCCCTAGACGCGCCGGCGCCGGACGTCCTTGAGGATCTCCGTCGCGGCGTTGTGGCCGGGCGCGCCGGTGACCCCGCCGCCCGGATGGGTTCCGGCGCCGCATTGGTAGAGGCCTGTGACCGGGGTCCGGTAATCGCCGGCGCCCAGGACCGGCCGGGCGCTGAACAACTGATCGAGGCTCAGGCGGCCGTGCATGATGTCGCCGTTCACCAGGCCGAAGGTGCGCTCCAGATCCAGCGGGCTCAGCACTTGGCGTCCGATGACCGACTTGGCGAAGCCCGGCGCATGCCGCTCCACCGTGGCGATCATCAGGTTGGCGACCTCGTCCCGGTGGTCGTCCCACGAGCGCCCGCCGGAGAGCTCCGGCGCCACATGCTGGCAGAACAGGCTGGCGACGTGCTGGCCCGGGGGCGCCAGGCTGTCGTCCAGGGTCGAGGGGATCAGCACCTCGACGATGGGCTCCTTCGACCAGCCGTGGGCGCGGCAGTCGTCGTAGGCGCGCTCCATATAGGCGAGGGTCGGCGCGATGATGATGCCGCCGGTCATATGATCGCCCGGTCCCGGCGCGACGGTGAAGCTGGGCAGTTCGGACAGCGCGACATTCATCCGGAAAGTCGCCGAGCCCGACCGGTAGCGTGCGATGCGCTCGACGAAATCCGCGGGCTGGACGGCGGGGTCGACCAGCTTTTGGAATAGCAGTTGCGGGTGGAGGTTCGACACCACCACGCGGGCCTTCAGCACCTCGCCCGCTGCGGTGACGACGCCGGTGGCGCGTCCCTTTTCGGTCAGGACTTCCGAGACGGCGGTGTCGGTCCGGAGATCCACGCCGCGCGCCCGGCACGCGGCGGCCATCGCCTGGCTGATCGCGCCCATACCGCCGATCGCGTGGCCCCAGGCGCCCTTCTTGCCGTTCACCTCGCCGAAGACGTGGTGCAGCAGGACGTAGGCGGAGCCGGGGGTGTACGGGCTGGCGTAGTTGCCGACGACACCGTCGAAACCGTAGGCGGCCTTGATCGGATCGCTCTCAAACCAGCCGTCCAGCCAGTCTCCCGCCGACTGCGAGAAGAGCGCCAGCAGGTCGCGCTTGGCGGTCAGGTCGAGGCGAGACAGCTTGCGACCGAGCACGGCGCTCTTGATCAGCTCAGGCACGGCCTCGCGCCAGTTGCCCTCCACCAGGTTGGGGGGCGTCTGGATGACCAGGTCACGCAGCACGTCGGCGATCGCGTCGAGGCGGGCCCAGTAGTCGGGAAGGCGGGCGGCGTCCTTCGGCGAGAAGCGCGCGGTCTCGGCCTCTGTCCGGCCTTCGCCCACGAAGAAGTGGTCGTCGTCCAGCGGCAGGAAGTTGGCCATCCGGCGCTCGACCACCTTCAGGCCGTGGCGTGGCAGCTCGAGGTCGCGGATGACCTTGGGGTTCAGCAGCGAGACCGTGTAGCTGGCCACCGAGTTGCGGAATCCGGGATGGAATTCCTCGGTGACGGCGGCGCCGCCCAGCACGCCCCGGCGTTCCAGAACGGTGACGCTCAGGCCCGCCGTCGCCAGGTAGGCGGCGCAGGTCAGGCCGTTGTGGCCGCCGCCGATGATGATCACATCTGTCGTCATGCCCCTGGATTGGCATGCGCGGGGGCGGAACCGCAACCGCTCCAGGTTGTTCCGCCCGCATGACCCGCCTGCGGATTCGCCACGAGACCTTCTACACCTACGAGCGACCCGTGACGTTCGCGACCCACCGGCTGCTGGTGCGGCCGCGCGACAGCCATGCGATCCGGGTCAGGGAGGCGCTGCTGACCGTGTCGCCGCCAGGCGATACGCGGTGGATCTACGACGCGCTCGGAAACTCGGTGTGCTGTTTCACGCCCCAGGGGCCCTCGACCACTCTCTCGATCACCAGCGAACTGATGATCGAGCGCTACCCGGCCGATCTGGCTGACCTGCGTGTCGAGGATCCCCAGACGGCGAGCCCCATCGTCTACGCTCCCGTCGACCGGGCGGTGCTGGCGCCCTTCTTGGAGCCGGCGACAGAGGATAGTGGCGGCGACCTTCTGCGTTGGCTGCGCGACCATATCGGCGGCGCGCACGAACCGGCCTTGGAGTTCCTGCTGCGGCTGAACCAGACGATCCATGACCAGTTCGCCTATCAGGCGCGCGACCTGGGCGCGGCGCAGGAGCCATCGCAGACGGTGAAGCTGGGGGCGGGCACCTGTCGGGACTTCGCGTGGCTGATGGTCGAGGCGCTGCGTCGGCTGGGCTACGCCGCACGGTTCGTCACCGGATATCTCTACTCCCCGGGCCATGGGGATATCCGCGGCGCTGGCGCGACCCATGCCTGGTGCGAGGTGTTCCTGCCGGAGCTGGGCTGGACCGAGTTCGATCCGACCAACGCCCTGGCCGAGAGCGGCGACCTGATCCCCGTCGCGGTGGCGCGAACGCCGCAGGAGGCCGCGCCGATCAGCGGTTCGATCTTCGGCGATCCCGGGGCGACGAACATGAGCGTTCACGTGGATGTGCGCCCAGCGGAGTCGCTTCAGGCCGCCGCCTGACCCATCTGTAGCGCTTGGATCAGGAGGACGTCGTGACCCAAGGTCTGCCGCAGCAGGGCCAGAGCCTGGCCTATCCCTTCACCAGGTCCTGTGCGACGCCGCAGCACGGGCAGACCGCGACGAAACCACCGCTCCCGATCCGACCGCCACGCAGCTATACCCCGCGTCCAGGCCATTG
Source organism: Caulobacteraceae bacterium (assembly GCA_027483845.1). Lineage (GTDB taxonomy): Bacteria > Pseudomonadota > Alphaproteobacteria > Caulobacterales > Caulobacteraceae > Phenylobacterium. Next base: position 16,332 of record JAIXTR010000324.1, read on the forward strand.
ATCCGACCGTATAGACCGCGGGTCGCCGGGCGGGGCGCTTCAGGGAGTCGCACATGAGCTACGAACTTGGACGTCGCCAACTAATGATCGCGGGCGCCGCGGCGCTGCTTGTCCCCGGATCCGCCCTGGCGGCGCCCAGTCGCCTCGCGTTCCAGGTCTTCCGCAATGGGACCAAGGTGGGCGAGCACCAGATGAGCTTCGCCGGCGACGAGGCCAACCGCACGGTGGTCACCGACGTCGACATGGTGGTCAAGGTGGGCCCGGTCCCCGTCTACAAGTATCGTCACGACGCGACCGAGCGGTGGGCCGCCGGCAAGTTCGTCAGCATCGACGCGACCACCAACGGCAACGGCAAGATTCAGAAGACCTCTGCGCGAGCGATGCCCGGCCTGGTGCAGATCACCGGCCCCAAGGGCGTCGTGCGCGCCCCGGCCGACGCCGTGCCGCTCAGTCACTGGAACCAGGCCAGCTTCGGCAAGCCGCTGTTCAACCAGCAGGAAGCCAAGCTGCTCAAGGTGACCTGCACGCGGGTGAAACCGGGTCCCTGGCAAATCCGCGGCGAGGCCGAGATCGACGGCTTCTACGAC
>JAIXTR010000101.1 GCA_027483845.1 Caulobacteraceae bacterium
CCGCCTTCCTTGGAGATCCGGGTCCGAAGCTCCGCCTCGATCTTGTCGAGCAGCTTCGTCTTCAGCGGCCCCTTGCTGAGCCAAGCAAACGGCGTGTCCAGCGGGAAGGTCAGGGTATGCTTGATCAGCTTCCGGTAGGCCTTGAGCGATACGGAGTCGCTTGGAACCGACCAGATGATCCTCAGGATGTCGTCGTGGAAGTCCGCGATCTCGTTGTTCATGTAGGGCCGGGAATAGAGGAACCCGGTCACGTCGAGGTCGGTCAGTAACTTCGACTGGCGTTCGGACGTGGTCTGCGCACTGACCATGTCCAGGTACGTGTACCCGAACAGCAGAGACTCGCGTGGCGTCAGTACGCCGTTGTAGCAGTTGTTAAGCAGGTTCCTCAGCGTCGTGGGCGTCGAGACCGTGGCGAACGTCACGTCCTCGAATTTCTTGGGTGCGTGGTTCTCGCCCGAGATGATCGCCATCCGGACGTCATCGCGGCGTAGGAACATGTCTTCCCGCTTCAGGCCGACCTCTTTCAGAAGAGCCCAGAATTCCTCGTACCAGTCGCCGAAGATGTGCGGGTAAACCTCAAAGGGTCTACCCTCCTGGTCCTCCGAGTTCGAGGACAGGTTGCCGCCAAGCTCATTGGCCTTCTCGAACAGGGTGACCCGATAGCCTTGCTTGTTCAGCTTGATCGCCGCCGTGATCCCGGCGATCCCCCCGCCGATGACGGCCACGCTTCGCGGATCGACGTCTTGCGCTTCTGGCATTGCACGCTCCCCTAAGCTTGAGCTTACGCCGAACGCGGTTCACTGCAATCCTGACGTGCCCGGAAGGCGAAGATCCTCCGACACGTGCGCCTGAAGACGTCACCGGACCGGCGGCAATTCTAGGAGGTCGCCCACAGCCTGTCCCACCAAGAGCTCAAGACGGGACAGATCGGGGAATGTCAGGCGGCGCCGATCCACCTCGATGATCCCGCGCTCCGCCAGCGCCCCCATCTCGCGGGTCACCGCTTCACGATGAGTGCCGATCCGGTTGGCGAGCTCCAAGTGCGTCGGCGCGCCAGCCGCCTCGCGCCGGCCGTCGGGCGACAGCTTCGCGGCCTTGGCGATGCGCAGCAATTCACAGTGCAGCCGCGCCTGAACGTTCAGGGCGCTCAACTCGAACAGCCGCTCGTTCATGTCCCGGACCTTGGCCGTCAGCAGGCGGGCCAGCCAGAGCGCCGTGTCGGGAGACGCGCGTACCGCCGCCAGGAATTCCTCGCGCCGCAGCGCCGCGACGCGCGCATCACGCTGGGCCACCACCGTGGCCGACCGCGGCAGTCCGTCGACGGCGGCCAACTCGCCAAACGTATCGCCCTCGGTCAGCGCCCGAAGGCTCACCTCGCGACCGCTCGCCGAATAGACGATGACGTTGAACGAGCCTTCGAGCACGAAATAGACGTCGGTCGATCCAGCCCCCCGGCCAAGCAACGACTGACCGCGCTTCGCCCGCAGGATCCGCATCTGACCCTGCACCTGCTTGCGCAGCTCGGGTGGCAGACTCGCGAGAAACCCGTTGCTGCCCTGCTCCATCCTATCCCCCGAACTCAAGTAATGCCGTTCGGGGAGAGTCGCGCAATCGGAAGGTGCTGTTTGAGGCGGGGAAAGCTGGCGGATGTGCAGTGCTACCCGCGCGCTTCCTCCCAAGCCCGTCGCCACGTCCAAGCGTGGCAATTCTCACTTTGACGGGGTGCGGTGCGGCACCTCGAGCTAATCAACGCCGCCGCCATACTCACATCGCTCCAATAGGGGCGTGACATGTGCCGAGTGATCCAAGGCGCCACAAGCAAATGGAAATCACGGCGGAGCCAAATCGGAGATTAGCGTGGCCTATCAATGGCGGAACAACCCAGCCTGCGTCGCTACCTACTCGATAATGGAGGGCGAGAAGTTCCTCGATTTGTTCGAGGACAAAGACATTCCTTTCGACGACGCGGGTATCGTGACGATGGCGGACCTGCAGCTATTTCCTGGCAACGACTCCTACAATGACCTGATCGCCGAGCAGTTCGCGTTGAAGTTCGAGCACTTCGCGCGAAAGAGCTTCGCGGCGGGCCGGGAGAATCTGACCGAGAAACTGTCGGTCATCGTCGCAGATCTGGCCGCGGTCTTCCTCAATAGCGAGGCCACCATGGCCGACTTGGCCGAGCGCGCCGACGCCCACTTCCGCTTTCCGAACGAGGTCTGACACATGAAACTACACGCGATAGCGATGATCGTCGGGCTGTTCGGCGTACCTTCACTGGCCCTGGCGCAGACGCCGGTCATCCAGGAGGGACCGCTCGTCGTTCGACCCGTCATCCTCGACTCGGACGATGACTCCGGCGCCACGGTTGGCCTGGAGTACAAGCTCGATGGCAAATTCTAGCGTCACCTCTCAACCTCCACCGCGCTTCGCTCGATCCTGTTGCGATATGAGGGGGAAGGCACCATCACGGCCTCCGCGGATCGTAATCCGAAGAACTTCATCGATCTCAAGCTGAGTGCGCTCGGTCACTATGGGTCTGCGACTGCGGGATCTTTTGAGGCAGGTGGCTTCATAAAGCTGGAGGCCGACCAATCGTTCGACAATGTGCAGGCGGCTTTCGGCGGACGCGCCAGATATGCGAAGGTGGGTCTGTTGCAGCGCGCTGACATTCTCGCTCTCGATGTCCAAGTGGGCGAGGTTGATCCGGGCGACGATGAGGCGCGCAAGGCCGCGCTCGGCGTCACCAAGCTCAGCACCTATGACCGGATGGAGTTCGGGGCGCTCTACCTCTACCGGATCAGGACCGGCATCTTCACCGACGTGGAGTTCAACTATCGCCGCTTCCAGGAGATCGATGCTCCGGCCCGGATCCGTGCGGCCGGGCTGCGGGTTCATGAACTCGGCACGGTTCGGGTCGGGCTGAAGAACGATTTCTTTGTGGCCTATAGCGCCGGCCGGCTGCCGTTTGACATCGCCAAGGACCAGACCGTGGCAATTGGCCTTTCATACAAACTGTTCTGACGAACGTCGCCCCTCACCGTCCGATGAGATGCTGCGACCTGGGTCGCGACGCTTTCAGATTGATGGGAGCAAGCGACCCAGGACGCGGGTCCGCGCACTTGGACCCCGCGGGATCCTATTCGGCTGCTCTTGAGCACCCTCCAACACAATAGCGAAGGTCAGTCCAATGCCGCTTCTCGAGAAAGTCCAGGTCTTGATCGCCATCGTGGCCGTCGGCTGCGGCGTGCTGAGTTTCGGCGTCTACTTCGTCCTAAGCCTGCGGCCGCCGGCGCAGGCGGCGGCGAAGAACGCCGGTGAGGCCGCAGCGATGCTGCAGGCGCGCGCTGCGGTGACGCCTGCGGAAGTGACGGATATGGTCAAGGCGCTCGCGTCGCTCAGCGAAAGCCTCGCCAAGGCCGGGCCCGCCCTGTGGTCGATGATCGGTGCGGCGCTGTTCCTGCTGATCGCCGCCGTTTCGGCTGGGGTGCTGCAAGGCAAGCCGGAGCCACCACCGCGTGCACAGAGTTCGGCGACGTCGTCGCCGGGCGGCGCCACCCCGAAAGACCCGACTGTTAGCGGCGCGCGCGAAGCGCCGCCTCCGGTCAGCAAGAGCTCGACATAGTGTTCCGGCGACAGCCTGGATCCGGCGCAATCACTGCCGCTTGACGCGGGGAGCGCGAACTCCCGCCGACAGAGGCGGTGTCCTGGCTGCCGGCCGTTATAGCGCCATCATGACGCTGAAGCGGTCGGCGGTGACGTGCAGCTGGCCGTCGATGCGGTCGACAAGACCGGCCAGTTCCAGCACCGTGACGTCTTCGTGGACCAGGCGGAACGGTCGGTCGAGGGCGTCCGCCAGATCGCTCACGCAGGGTTCCGGGTGGTCGTGCAGGTGACGCAGGATCCGGCGGCGCTCCGGGGTCATGAGCTCCGAGAAGCGCTCGAAATTCTCGAACGCCGCGACCCGTCCGCCGGCGGGATCCGAGGGCTGGAGCGTCCAGCAACGCGCAAGCTGCGTGAGGCTGATATCCGGCCCGCCATCCCGTTCCGCGTCTGAGATCCCACCCATCCGGCATTCACGCCCCGGTTGTGAAGCTTCGTCAAGCGTTCGTCGCCCCTCAGGCGGCGGCGCCTCGCGCGACGAGGCGGAAGTCGTGCAGTTCGTAGCGGGGTTCGGGCATCGTCGCGAGGCGTCCGGTGCACCAGTCGAAGCCTTCGGCCAGGTCGGCGAGTTGCGTTTGCCACCACCCGCCCTGGCCGCCGCTGGCGTAGAACTGGGCGCAGAGGCGCAGGTGGCGTCGCATCGCGCCGATCATCATGGACTCGAAATGCTGGCGCAGCGCGGGGGCGTCGCCGCCGTCGCGGATCTCGCCGATGACGGCGCAGGCCAGGATCGCCTCGCGCACGGCCTGGGCTGTGCCGTCGCCGCAGATGGGGTCGAAGCCGATCGCAGCTGAACCACAGGCCAGCCAGTCCGGCCCCTGCAGCGCGGCGAGCATGCGCGGGCTGGTTTCAAAGCTCGACGACGGTTCGCCGGCCAGCTCGACGCGCGGCGTAATGTGCCGGCTTTGTGTGAGGAGGGTGTCGATCGGCGCGCCGACGCACAGCATCCAGGCCCCGCCGGATGCGGAGGGGATCAGGAACAGCCAGCCCTCCTCGACCGCCTCGATCCAGCAGGCGGAGTGGTCGTCCTCGTGCCGCAGGCGGATCTGGACGGCGACCGTCCGTCGGGCGCCGAAGCCACGGAGCTCGCCGACCGGAAAGGGCGGGGCGGTGTGGATGGTCAGGGCCGGGCCAGGCAAGGGCAGCGACGGGGCGCCGAGCGCGGTGTCCAGATCGCTTTCCGACAGGACGACGGCGTCGTGCGGCAGCATCGCCGGCTCGCGCGCGCCCCAGGCGACGATCCGGCGGGTAATGCGAGGCCGGTCGGCGAACAGGTCCGGCCGGTCGAACACGCTGCGCAGCAGCGCCAGGGCAGTGTCGCTGAGCAGGATGGCGGGCACCGGCGCGCGCCCGCCGGCCGTGTGCGTCGTGGGGATGCCCGCGCGGGCCAGCAGGTGCGCGCAACAGTTCGCCGCGATGCCGCCGCCGCGGATGGCGACGGTCTGCGGCGTGAGCGCGGCGCCCGCCGCCGCGGTGCTCACGGAGTGATGACCATGCCCGACATGGTGATGTCGTGGGTCAGTTCCCAGTCGGCCGCCGCCTTCAGGGTGCGGGCGTCGTACACCGCCACGTCGAACCCGGCGCCGTAGATGTAAAGCTTCTTCCCGTCGCCCGACATGCCGAAGTAGAACCGGCGGCGGCAGGGAAACTCCGCCTTGTCGAGCGCCTTGTTCTGGGTGACGTCGAAGCGCCAGAACTCGCAGCGCTGATTGCCCAGGTCGCCGTTGACGGCCACCGTGTAGCCCTCCTTGCCGTCAGGCGAGACCTCCAGCCCAGCCAGGGCCTTGGGCGAGGGGCCGATGGGCGAGAAGGTGAACTTGCGGGTGTCCAGGTCCAGCCGGGCGATGCCGAAAGTCCGGTTGTGGACGTAGGGGTCCTCGGTTTCGAACAGCGACACGAACTGTCCGGGTGTCTGGAGCCGTTCCACGCCGCCGCCGAAGCTGACGTCCTGCATGCCGGGCGCCTCGGGCTTGGAGAGGTCGAAATGGTCGACGGTCTTCAGGTCGGCGGTGTTGACGACGATCACCTTGTCGCGGAAGGCGTAGAGCGTCTTGCCGTCCGGCGACAGCATCAGCCCGCCGCGGTAGCTGAACTTCTGGTCTTCCGGTTCCAGATCGGCGGCGCGGACCCCCTCCTTCTTC
>JAIXTR010000260.1 GCA_027483845.1 Caulobacteraceae bacterium
ATCCATGAGCACGAGGTCGAAGGCCTCGACCCGCAGGCGATCCAGCGCCTGGGCGCCGTCGGCCACGCAGTCGACGGTCACGCCAGCCGCTTCCAGCACGGCGCGGGCCACCGCCTGGTTGATGGGATTGTCGTCGGCCACAAGGATACGCAGGGCCGGCAGGACGTCGGGCTCGACAGCGTCCGACGCGGCGGCCTCGGCTTCGGGCAACGGCAGCCAGACCCGGAAGGTCGTGCCGCGGCCGGCTTCGCTTTCGACGCCGATTTCGCCGCCCATCATGGCGCAGAGCTTGCGGCAGATCGCCAGCCCCAGACCCGTGCCGCCGAACTTGCGCGCTGTGGAGGCATCGGCCTGGGCGTAAGGACGGAAGAGGGTGGCGGTCTGTTCCGGGCTCATCCCGATGCCGGTGTCGGCCACGATAATCTCCACGCCGCCGTCGCCGTCGGCGGCGGGGGCCGCGCGCAGGGTGAGGGTGATGGCGCCGGCCTCTGTGAACTTCAGGGCGTTGGAAATCAGGTTCAGCACGATCTGGCGCACGCGGGTCTCGTCGCCCAGCACCAACGGCGGCAGGTCGGGCGCGGCCTGGCAGGTGAGCGTGAGGTCCTTGGAGATCGCGATTTCGGACCAGAGCTGGACGGCTTGCTCGCCCAGGTCCTTCAGGTCGAAGGCGACGACTTCGAGGTCCATCCGACCGGCTTCGATCTTCGAGATATCGAGCACGTCGTTGAGGATCGCCATGAGCCCGTCGCCGGACCGCAGGATGGTCTCGACATAACCTTTCTGACGATGGTCCAGCTCGGTCCGCTGAAGCGCGCGCGCCATGCCCAGGACGCCGTTCATCGGCGTGCGAAGCTCGTGGCTCATCATGGCCAGGAAGGCCGATTTCGCCTCGTTGGCGGCCTCGGCGATGTGTTGGGCTTCGGCCAGGGCCGCGGCGCTCCGCATGTTGGCGCGGGCGCTGGCCGCGACATAGCAGAGCAGCATGCCCAGCCCGATCGTGAGGGTGATCAGCGGCGCGCCGGAGTAGCCTCCGAACCCGACGGGCAGCACGAACCAGAGCGTGGCCGGCGCGGCGCCGAGCGCCGCCAGCGCCGCGGGCGAGCGGAAGGAGAACCCCTGGGCGTGAATCATGATGCCGGCCAGGATGGCCATGGCGGCCAGGCGGAAAGGCTCCTGGTTCTCGGTCCAGAACAGCACCGCCAGCAGGCACCAGACCAGGGTGGAGAGCAGCATCGCCACGAGGTAGCCGGCCCGCTGCTTGCGGGTCATGGCCCAGCCGCGACCGACGGCGCGGGTGAGCCAGCGGGTGCAGGCCTCGGCGGCCACGAAGGCGGCGAACCAGGAGCCGCCCACCCCGACGCCGTAGAGGGCCGAGGTCAGGATCGCGACGCCGCAGCCGACAACCATACGGACAACGAAGACCTGGCGCGCGGTGAAGGCCACCGCGTCCAGGCGCTCGTCCAGCAGGTTTCCAAGCTTCGCGATCAAGCGCAGCGATCCCCAAAATCCGTCACGGCTCGCCGCGCACCCCTGTGCGACGGCCTGACGCAGCACATTGCCGGGCAATGGTGAACGGACCCTTGTTTTCGGTGACGCCTGTTACGTGAATCGCGGCCTAGCTTGCCGCGCACGGCGCGAGCTAGGGTCGGACGCCTGTCGCGGAGGGATCAGATGTTGGCCAAGTTTCTCGTACGGCTCGTGTTCGCCGCCCTGGGCCTATGGGTCGCGTCCATGGTCGTGCCGGGCGTCCACGTGAACAGCACGGGGACCCTGATCGCCGCGGCGATCCTGCTGGGGGTGGTCAACGCCCTGGTGCGGCCGGTGGTGTTCATCCTGACCCTGCCGCTGACGGTCATCACCCTGGGCCTGTTCCTGCTGGTGGTGAACGCCGCGATGATCGGCCTGGTGGCGATGCTGCTGCGCGGCTTCACGGTCGACGGCCTGATCCCGGGCGTGCTGGCGGCCATCGTCACAGGGATCGCCAGTTGGATCGGCGGCATGGCGATCCGCGACGACCGCCGCTAGGCGTCGACCCAGCCCTTTCCGCGCAACGAAAAAGGGCGGGACCTTGCGGTCCCGCCCCCGTTCTCACGTCGGTGTCGGCGTGGACTAGAAGTCCATGTCGCCCATGCCGCCCATGCCGCCGGGCATGCCGCCGCCGGCCGCGCCGCCACCCTTCTTGGGGGCTTCGACGATGGCGGCTTCCGTGGTGATCAGCAGGCCGGCGACCGAAGCCGCGTCCTGCAGAGCCGTACGGACAACCTTGGCCGGGTCGATGACGCCGGCCTTCACCAGGTCGACGTACTCTTCGGTCTGCGCGTTGAAGCCGAAGGTGGGCGAGGCGTTCTCGAGCACCTTGCCGACCACGATCGAGCCTTCGACGCCGGCGTTTTCCGAGATCTGACGGATCGGAGCCTGCAGCGCGCGACGCACGATGGCGACGCCGGCTTCCTGGTCGTCGTTGTCACCCTTGAAGCCGTCCAGAACCTTGGAAGCTTTCAGCAGAGCGACGCCGCCGCCGGGGACGATGCCTTCTTCCACGGCCGCGCGGGTCGCATTCAGGGCGTCGTCGACGCGGTCCTTCTTTTCCTTCACTTCGACTTCGGTCGAACCGCCGACGCGGATCACCGCGACGCCGCCGGCCAGCTTGGCCAGACGCTCTTGCAGCTTTTCCTTGTCGTAGTCGGAGGTGGTGGTCTCGATCTGAGCCTTGATCTGCGCGATGCGGCCTTCGATGTCGGCCTTGTCGCCCGAACCGTCGACGATCGTGGTGTCGTCCTTGGTGATCGTGACCTTCTTGGCGCGGCCCAGCATTTCGAGCGTGACGCTTTCGAGCTTGATGCCGAGGTCTTCCGAGATCAGCTGACCGCCGGTCAGGATCGCGATGTCTTCCAGCATGGCCTTACGACGATCGCCGAAGCCCGGAGCCTTGACGGCCGCGACGCGGAGGCCGCCACGCAGCTTGTTCACGACCAGGGTCGCGAGCGCTTCACCTTCGACGTCTTCGGCGATGATCAGCAGGGGCTTGCCCGACTGGACCACGGCTTCCAGCACCGGCAGCAGGGGCTGCAGCGAGGAGAGCTTCTTTTCGAACAGCAGGATGATGGGGTCCTCGAGATCGGCCTCCATCTTCTCGGCGTTGGTGATGAAGTACGGCGACAGGTAGCCGCGGTCGAACTGCATGCCCTCGACGACGTCGAGTTCGGTCTCGGCGGTCTTGGCTTCCTCGACGGTGATGACGCCTTCGTTGCCGACCTTGGCCATCGCCTTGGCGATCATTTCGCCGACTTCGGAGTCGCCATTGGCCGAGATGGTGCCGACCTGAGCG
>JAIXTR010000470.1 GCA_027483845.1 Caulobacteraceae bacterium
ACCAGAGCCGCGAGGTCGCCTTTGGCAAGCTGAAGGCGATGGCAGACGGCGCGGCGATCGTGCGCCGGGAGCTGCAGGGGTAAGCGCGCCGTCAGCCACCGAGCTGCAGGGCGCCGACGCACAGGCCGCCGACCGCGCCCAGGGTCAGCACCGTCCGCAGCCGGCCGTACCAGGGCGGGGCGCCGCCTGCCGCGATGTCCCACATCCAGCTCAGGGTCAGGGCGACGCCCAGGACCAACAGCTGCAGGCGAACGTCGCTGTGGGTGACGACGAGGGCGGCGAGCCCGCCCAGAGTCGGCAGCATGGACAGACCGATCACCACCGGGTTCGGCGTGGGTTCGCGCACCGCCAGTCCCCAGCGCGCGCCGCCCAGGAACGACAGGATCAGGGCCGCATAGGCCCCGACGATCGCCGCGGCGGCCTCCGTCCAGACGGGCGCCAGCACCGCGGCGGCCGGCAGCGCCCAGAAGGGCAGGATGCCCAGCAGGCCGTAGATGAGGACCGCGCGGGGCATCTGTTTGCTCGGGGGTTTCACGCGCGTGGCCGACGCGCCCGGATGGCGGCGCGCACCACCGCCTGGAGCACCGGCCGCACGCTTAGGAACAGCAGGTAGGCGCGCTCCAGCAGCCAGGTGAAGCCGGGGATCGACGCTAAAGCCGCCAGCGGACGCAACGCGGGGAGGACGCGCCACATGGCCACGAAGGCCTCGGCGCCGGACACCAGCGGCCCGCCGCGAGGCTGGGCGTGCAGGCGGGCCAGTCGCGCCTCGCGCTCGGTGGGACAGCCGCCCGGCAGGCTGAGATCCACGAAGGCGATCGCCTGGTCGCGGTCCAGCCGCCGCATCAGCCCGATCTCCGTCGAGCAGATCGGACAGTCGCCGTCGTACCAGACGGTCAGGGGCGGCCCCGCGGCCGCGGCTACTGCGGGCCCGACAGCCATGCGAACGCCGAATGGTTATGGATGGACTCAAAGTTTTCCGAGGAAACCTCGTAGCGGGCGACGCGGGGGTCGGCCGACAGGGCGACGGCGATGTCGCGCACCAGGTCCTCGACGAACTTGGGATTCTCGTAGGCGCGCTCCGTGACGTACTTCTCGTCCGGGCGCTTCAGCAGGCCCCAGAGCTGGCACGAGGCGCTGGTCTCGGCGATGTCGATCAGGTCCTGCACCGGCAGTTCGGCGCCGGGCGCCAGGGTCGCGGCGATGATGATGTGCGACCGCTGGTTATGCGCGCCGTAGAGCGAGATCTCCTTCGAGCACGGGCAGAGGCTAGTGACCGGGGTCTGGATCTGCTGGGTGATCGAAAGGCGCTGGCCGTCGTGTTGCGCGCGCAGGGTCAACTGGTGGTCCAACAGGCTGGAGACGCCCGACACGGGGGCCGACTTCCTGACGAAGTAGGGCATCCGCATTTCGATCGTGCCGCTGTCGGCGCCGAGCCGCTCCAGCATCTCATCCATCAGCGTCGCTAGGGTCTCGGCGGACAACGGGGTGTCGAAATCCTCGAGCCCCTCGAGGAAGCGCGACATGTGGGTGCCCTTCACGTCGGCCGGCAGGCGGACGTCCATATCGATCACCGCGACGGTGGACTGCACCCCCTCCGGCGCCGCCACGCGCACCGGATAGGTGACCGACTTCACCCCGACGCGCTGTATGACCATGTTCCGGGTGTCGGCGCTGGATTGCACATCCGGCAAGGGCGTCTTGGCGATCATGTTCATGGGCGGCCTCCGGCTGTTTGTCCTGGACAAATACGCCATTTCAGCCGAGTGTCCAGGGGAGCGGATGCATTATTGTCTATGACAAATCTTGAGCGGCCTGACGCCACGCAGTTGATGAACATCGCTGCGGTGGAGCGCGACTCCGGCTTGCCGAAGGATACACTGCGGGTGTGGGAGCGCCGGTACGGCTTCCCGGCGCCGCTGCGAGACCAACATGATGAGCGCCTCTACCCCCCAGAGCAGGTGGCCACGCTCCGACTGCTGCGCCGACTGGTCGACGTCGGCTATCGCCCCGGTAAGGTGGTGGGACTCCCCGACGCCGATCTGACGCGGCTGCTGGAAAGGGTGTCGGGATCAGCCCAGCAACCGCTCGGCGCCGAGGCGCGTGAGGTTCTGGCGCTGCTCGGTGCGTCCGACGCCATCGGATTGCGAGAGGCGCTGGGCGCCATGGTGCTGCGGGTGGGCCTGGGGGATTTCGCCGCCAACGTCGGGCCGGGTCTGGCGCAGGCCGTGGGCGCGGCCTGGTCCAGGGGCGAGCTCGAAATCCACCAGGAGCATCTGTTCACGGAGCAGTTCACCAACGTCCTGCGGGGCTCGATCCACATGGCCCAGTGGGCCGGCGCGCCGCGCAGCCGGCCGCGGGTGCTGTTCGGCACCTTCCCGCAGGAGCCGCACGCCCTGGGGCTGCTGATGGCCGAGGCGATGTTCACCTTGGAAGGCTGCCTGGGCATTTCCCTGGGCGTGCAGACCCCGATCACCGAGATCGCCGCCGCGGCGCGCGCCCACCAGGCCGATATCCTGGCCCTCTCCTTCTCGGCGATGATCCCGCCGTCGCAGGCCACGGCGGGCCTGGACGAGCTGCGCGCGCTGGCGCCGGCGACGGCGGAGATCTGGGCCGGCGGCGCCTGCCCCGGTCTGCGCGACAAGCCCGGTCTCAAGATCGTGCGCGGGTTGTCCGAGATCGCCCCCGCCGTTCGCGCCTGGCGCGCCCGGGCGGCCGAGCCTGCCTGACGGAGCCGGTGGCGGCGGGCGACGTTAGGGGATAACCACATCCCCTTCCCGCACCTGTCGCGACAGATATCCGGAGGCCGCATGACCCCGCCCCGCCCGAAAGGCAGATCTTCGGTCCTGCGGGAAGTGCTCGACAGCGGCGCGGCCGGCGGTCTGTTGCTGATGGCCGCGGCGGTCCTGGCGCTGTTCGTGGCCAATTCGCCCATGGCGGCGACCTACTTCGAGCTACTCCACGCCTATGTCGGCGGCCTGAGCGTCCTGCACTGGATCAACGACGGCCTGATGGCGGTGTTCTTCCTGTTCGTCGGGCTGGAGATCAAGCGCGAGTTCCTGGACGGGCAGCTCTCAACCTGGGCGAACCGCGCCCTTCCCGGGATCGCCGCGGCCGGCGGGGTCGTGGTCCCGGGCCTGATCTACGCGGCCCTCAACCTGGGCAGTCCGGAAACCCTGCGCGGCTGGGCGATCCCCACCGCCACCGACATCGCCTTCGCGCTGGGGGTGCTGTCGCTGCTGGGCTCGCGGGTGCCGACCAGCCTCAAGGTCTTTCTCGCCACCCTGGCGATCGTCGACGACCTGGTGGCCGTGCTGGTCATCGCCATTTTCTACACGGCCGAGATCAACCTGCCCGCGCTGGGCGGCGCGGGCCTAGCAACCGTGCTGCTGATCGGCCTCAACCGGCTGAAGGTACTGCGACTGGCGCCCTATCTGGTCCTCGGCGCGGCCCTCTGGTGGCTGGTGCTGCTGTCGGGCGTCCACGCCACCATCGCCGGCGTGGTCCTGGCGATGACCATCCCGCTGCGCCGACGCAAGGGCGCGCCCGACGACATGACCTCGCCGCTGCACCGCCTGGAGCATGGCCTGTCGCCGTGGGTCGCCTTCCTGATCGTCCCGGTCTTCGGCTTCGCCAACGCCGGCGTGTCATTCGCGGGCATGACCTTGGACATCGTGCGCGAGCCCGTCACCCTGGGGATCGTGCTGGCGCTGTTCCTGGGCAAGCAGATCGGGGTCTTCGGATCGGCCGCCCTGGCCATCAAGCTGCGGCTGGCCAACGTCCCGGTCGCGGCGTCCTGGGCCCAGCTCTACGGGGTCAGCCTGCTGTGCGGCATCGGCTTTACCATGAGCCTGTTCATCGGCCTGCTCGCGTTCCCGGATCCGACGCTGCAGAACGAGGTCAAGGTCGGCGTGCTCCTGGGCTCCCTGGCTTCGGCCCTCTGCGGCGCGGCGCTGCTCAGCGTCGCCAAGCGCGAGCCGCCCAAGACCCGCGTCGCCGCTTAGCCGCCGACCTCGGCCAGCCAATCCGCCAGCAGCCGGTTTGTGGTCCGGGGCTTTTCCAGCGTCGGCAGGTGTCCGCAATCGTCCACGCCCGCAAAGCGCGCGCCGGGAATGCCGGCCAGGATCTCGGCGACATGCGCCTCGGTGGTGATCCCGTCCTGGGCGCCGCGCACCACCAGGGTCGGGACGGCGATGGCGGCCAGCGACGGGCGGCTGTCCGCGCGGCTCATGATCGCCCGCTGTTGGCGGAGGAAGACGTCCGGGCCGGTGTCGGCGGCCATGCGGCGCACCGCCCCCAGCAGCGGCTCGTCCTCGCGGCGGGCCGGATGCACCAGGATCGGTATCCGCTCCTCGACCACCGCCTCGAAGCGGCCGGCCTCGACAAGCCGGATGTAGCCCTGGCGCCGCTCCGTCTGGGCCGGGCCGTCGTTGGGCGCGAGGGTGGCGATCAGGGCCAGGCTCAGCACCCGCTCCGGCGCCTGACGCATGACCTCGAAGGCGGTGAAGCCCCCCATGGCGTGGGCGACCAGGTGAAAGCGCGCGGGCGCGGCGTCCAGCAGGCGCGCGGCCATGCCGGCGATGGTGTCGTCCAGCGCGTGGTCCGCCAGGCTTACCTCATAGTCGCCGGACAGGGCGCCGATCTGCGGGGCCCAGCAGACCTCGGTCAGGAGCTGACCGCTCGCAAGGACAACTGCGGGCCGCATCAGACCACCTGGTTCTGGAGGGGCTCGCCGGCGGCGAGACGGCGGATGTTGTCGAACGCGACCGCCAGGCTGCGGTCGAGGGTCTCCGGCGTCAGCCATGCCTGGTGCGGCGCCACGACCACATTGGGCAAGCTCAGCAGCGGGTTCTCCGGATCCACCGGCTCCTGTTCGAAGACATCCAGGCCCGCCCCGCGCAGACGCCCGCCGCGCAGCGCCGCGATCAGCGCCGGCTCGTCGATCAGGCCGCCCCGCGCCGTGTTGATCAGGATCGCGCCGGGTTTCATGGCCGCCAGCGCCGGTCCGTCGATCATATGCTGCGTCTCGGGCGTGAGCGGCAGGTGCAGCGAGACGATGTCGGATTGGCTCAGGACGGTCTCCAGGCTCACGAACCGGCCGGGCAGCTCGGGTTTCGCGCTGCGGGCGGTGTAGATGACGGTCGCGCCCAGCGCCTCCAGCGCCGCGCCCAGCCGGCTGGCCGAGCCGCCGTAGCCCACGAAGCCCACCGTGCGCCCGGCGATCTCGCCCACCCCGTCGATCAGGTCGGGATCGGGCGTCCAGCCCTGCCCTTGCCGGGTCAGCGGATCCAGGTAGGACAGCCGCCGCAGGACGGACAGCATCAGCGCCAGCGCCATCTCGGCCACGGCCTGGCTGTTGGTCCCCGGCATGTTGGCGACCGCGACCCCGGCGGCCTTGCAGGCGTCCAGGTCGATGGTGTTCACGCCCACGCCCAGCTTCTGGACCAGCCGCAGGCGCTTGGCGCGCGCGACCATCTCCGCGGTCACCGGTTTCAGCACGTGCAGCAGCACGTCCGCGTCGGCGATCTCCTGGTCGAAAGCCGCGTCGTCGAACTCATCCACGACGATCGCCGCCACGCCGGTCGCGCTGGCGTAGCTGTCGAGGGCTGCGCGGAAGCCCGCCGAGGCGCGGTAGTGCAAGACCGCCTTCATGCCAGGGTCGCGCCGACCGAGGCGGCGAAGGCGGAGGGACCGGCGAAGACCGCGTCGGCGCCCATGGCCTCCTCGATCCGCAGCAGCTCGTTCCACTTGGCCATCCGCTCCGAGCGGGAGAAGCTGCCGACCTTGATCTGGCCAGCGTCCCAGCCGGTCGCCAGGTGCGCGATCGAGACGTCCTCCGTCTCGCCCGATCGGGCGGACACGATCGCCGCCCAGCCCAGGGCCTTGGAGGCGTCGAGGGCGGCCTTGGCCCGGGTCACCGTTCCGGCCTGATTGACCTTCACCAACACCGCGTTCCCAGCGCCCGCCGCCGCGGCCTTGCGGACCCGATCGGCGTTGGTGACCAGGATATCGTCGCCGATCAGCTGGACCCGGTCGCCGTACGCCCGCGTCGCCATGGCGAAGCCTTCCAGATCGTCCTGGCTGACCGGGTCCTCGATCGACAGGATCGGATAGCGGCGCACCCAGTCGGCGACCCGCTCGACCATGGCCTCGCGTCCGTCCTCGGTCCCGTCCAGTCCCATGCGATAGCGCCCGTCGCCGCTGTCCAGTTCGTTCGCCGCCACATCCAGCGAGATGAACACGTCCTCGCCCGGCCGATGGCCCGACATCTCGGTGGCCTGGACCAGGGCTGTCAACGCGTCCTCGTTCGAGGCGAACATCGGCCACCACCCGCCCTCGTCGGCGGCGCCGGCCAGGCGTCCCGTCTCCTCCATCAGTCGGCCCGCGGCGCGGAAGACGTCGGCGGTGATCTCGAAGGCCTCCCGGATCGTGGCGACCTTCGGCGTCATGATCATGAAGTCCTGCACGTCGGTGCGCCGGCCGGCATGCGCCCCGCCGCCGAAGATCTGGATCTCGGGCAGCGGCGTTCGCACCCGGCGCCCCTGGGCCAGATGAGCCCAAAGCGGCAGGGAGTCCGCGGCGGCGGCGGCATGGAGCGCAGCCAGCGACACCGCCACCGTGGCGTTCCCGCCCAGGCGCGCCAGGTTTG
>JAIXTR010000293.1 GCA_027483845.1 Caulobacteraceae bacterium
CCGGCACATTGCCCCGCGCGACGCTGACGAAGGCGATGGGGCTCTGCACCGTCGACGGCAGACAGCCCAGGTAGATGATACCAGTCGCCAACTCCGGAGGCGTGATCCAGGCGGGAAGGGCGACGACGCCAAGGGTCAGCAGCGGGAACAGGGCGAAGGTGCAGGCCAGCACCAACAGGTGCAGCCGCCAGTGCGTCAGCCCGCCGACCACGGCTTCCCGCGACAGGCGCGACCCGTGCAGGCAGAACACCAGGGCGATCGCCGCCTTCGTGATCCAGCTCAGCCAAACCGCCATCTCGCCGCGCGCCGGGACGACCGCCGCGGCGCCCGCCATCAGCAGGATCAGGACGAGGTACCAGTCGGGCTTGAACCGCCCGAGCAGCCTTGGCTTCACGCGTCGACCAGGAACGAGAGCTGGCGTTCGGTGAGCTCGTTGCGGCCCAGAGCGATCTCGCGATCCAGCAGCCGGGTCGGATACTCCCCGGTGAAGTAGTGGTCGGTGTACTGCGGGTTCTTCGGATCGCGGACGGCTTCCATCGCCCAGTACAGCCCCTCGACGGACAGATAGCCCATCGAGTCGACATTCAGGATCTTGGCGATCTCGTCGACGGTGTGGTTGGCGGCCAGCAGCTTTTCGCGGTCGGGCATGTCGATGCCGTAGTAGTCCGGCCACTGGATCGGCGGCGAGGCCGAGCGCAGGTGCACCTCGGCGGCGCCGGCCTCCCGCACCATCTTCACCACGCGAATGGAGTTGGTGCCGCGGACGATCGAGTCGTCCACCAGCAGCACCTTCTTGCCCGCCAGCACGGACCGGTTCGGCGCGAGCTTCATCCGCACGCCGAGCTCGCGTTCGCCCTGGGTGGGCTGGATGAAGGTGCGGCCGACGTAGTGATTGCGGATGATACCCATCTCGAACGGCACGCCGGCTTCCTGGGCGAAGCCGAGGGCCGCGGGAACGCCGGAGTCGGGAACCGGCACGACGACGTCGATGTCGGCGGGCGATTCTTGCGCCAGGCGGCGTCCCATCCGCTTGCGCACTTCATAGACCGAGCGGCCGTTCACGACCGAGTCGGGACGCGCGAAGTAAACGTATTCGAAGATGCAGGGCCGGGCCTGTTGCGCCGGGAAGGGGCGGAAGCTGCGCACGCCCTGATGATCGATGACGACCATTTCGCCGTGCTCGACGTCGCGGACGAACTTGGCGCCGATCATGTCGAGGGCACAGGTCTCGGACGCCAGCACCGACTTGCCGTTCAGTTCGCCGAGCACCAGGGGCCGAATGCCCAGCGGATCCCGCACGCCGACCAGCTTCTTGTTGGTCATGGCGACCAGCGCGTAGCCGCCTTCGATCTGCTGCAGGGCTTCGGTGAAGCGATCCAGGAACTTGGGCCGGCGCGAGCGGGCGATCAGGTGGAGGATGGCCTCAGAGTCGGACGTCGACTGGAAGATCGCGCCTTCCTGGACCAGTTGCTCGCGAAGGGTGTGGAAGTTGGTGAGGTTGCCGTTGTGGGCCAGGGCGATGCCGCCGGCCTCGAGGTCGGCGAACATCGGCTGAACGTTGCGGATGAAGCTGCCGCCGGCGGTGGAGTAGCGGGTGTGGCCGATGGCGACGTGGCCAGGCAGGCGCGTGTTCAGGTCGCCGCCGCCGAAGGCGTCGCCGACGTAACCCATGTGCCGTTCGGTGTGGTAGCGCTGGCCGTCGAACGAGGCGATGCCGCAGGCCTCCTGGCCGCGGTGCTGCAGGGCGTGGAGCCCCAGCGCGGTGATCCCCGAGGCCTCAGGCACGTCGAAGACGCCGAACACCCCGCACTCCAGGCGCAGCGTGTCGTCATCAGGGTCGCGTGCCGGCGGTGACCAACGCTCGTGCGTGGGGCTCATCGGGATCGCTCCGGGCGTTCGGGGTGTGAAGGTTCGCGCGCCTCGTACGCCTCTGTCGCCGATCTGTCACCTGACCCTTCGCCAACAGCGCGGTCAAAAGCGGGTTTTAGGCGTCCAGCGAGGTCGAGGCCCCGAGGCGCAAGGCTTTCCAGCAGCCGCCCCATGTTGCTGGCGACTGGCCAGGACCGGGCGCCGGTGATCCATTTTGGACGGAGATCTTCCGGCGTCGCGGCGTTGAACATCAGATAAAGCGCCCCCAGGACGATCAGCCCGCGCCCCAGGCCGATCAACAGGCCGAGCGAGCGGTCGAGAAAGCCGAGCATCTGGGTGCTCTGAACCTGGCGCGCGACCCCTGCGCCGATCAGACGCAGGGCGATGAAGGCGATGGCAAAGACCACGATCAGGGCCGCGGCCGTGCCCAGCCAGCCCGGCCGGACCAGGTCGCGGAAGATCGGCCCGAACACGGGGAGGCCGAAAATCGCCAGGCCGGCCGCAAAGACCAGGGCGATCAGGGCGAAGATCTCGCGCACCGCGCCGCGGGCGAAGCCGACGAAGCCCGAGATCGCCAGAAGGCCCAGGACCAGGATGTCGAACTGCGTCACGCGGGGTCGCCCCACGCCCCGTCGTGGATCCGCTGGATCGCGTCGGCCAGGCGCGATGCGCCGGTGTAGGTCAGCGCCGGCTTCTCGACGTCGGCCGGCCCAAGCGCGCGGCGGAAGCCCAGCTTGGCGGCCTCCTTCATGCGCCCGTCCATGCGGCTGACCTGGCGGACCTCGCCCGACAGGCTGATCTCGCCGAACACGACGCAGTCCTGGGGCAAGGCCACGTCGAAGGCGGACGACGCCAGGGCCGCGGCCGCGGCGAGGTCGGCCGCCGGCTCGGAGATCCGCAGGCCGCCCGCCACGTTGAGATAGACGTCCTTGTCGCCGAACCCGAGGCCGCAACGCGCTTCCAGCACAGCCAGGATCATCGCCAGACGGCCTGAGTCCCAACCCACCACCGCCCGACGCGGCGTGCCATAGGCCGACGGCGCCACAAGCGCCTGGATTTCCACCAGCACCGGCCGCGACCCCTCGATGCCAGCGAACACGGCGGCGCCGGCGGCGCGCTCGCCCGAGGTATTCAGAAAGAGGCCGAGGGGTTCTTCACCTCCGACAGGCCGGCATCGCCCATCTC
>JAIXTR010000638.1 GCA_027483845.1 Caulobacteraceae bacterium
CTACGTCAACTGGCCGACGTATTGCCTTGGCGTCGCCATGCTTTCGGGGTCAAAAGGGCCTCTATTTCGGGGAATTGAGGGTCAATGGCTCTACGAAGCTCCGCGTCCAGGTCCACGGACAGGTTCGAGCGCAAGCGTGAAGCCATCCTGGACGCCGCGACGCGCATTCTGAATCGCAAGGGAATCAAGGGTCTGACGCTGGGCGACACCGCCGCGGCGGTCGACCTGTCGACCACCAGCGTCACCTACTACTTCAAGCGCAAGGACGATCTGGCGGCCGCCAGCATCACCCGCGGCATCGAGACCCTGCACGATCTGGCCGAGCAGGCCGTGCGCGAGGCGACGCCGCCCGAGCGCCTGCACGCCTTCTTCACCGGCTATCTCGATGTTCTGGCCAAGGCGGCGGCCGGCGCCGCGCCGCCGTTGCCGATCATCTCGGAACTGCGGGCCCTGACCTCGCCTCGCCGCGAGGAGGTGGCGACGACCTACGGCCGCCTGTTCCGCAAGACGCGGCAGATCTTCGACCATCCGGACCTGTGCTGGATGTCGCGCGGCCGCCGCACGGCGCGCACGCGGATGCTGCTGGAGCAGGTGTTCTGGGGCGCTGCCTGGCTCTCGAAGTACGACCCGGAGGACTATCCCCGGGTGCGCGACCGGATGGTGGATATCGTCCTGCACGGCCTGGCGCCCGAGGGCGTCGCGTGGAGCCCGGCGGCCATCACCGTCTGCGAGCTGGCGGGTCACGACCGGCCAGAACAGGCGCGCGAGACCTTCCTGCTGGCGGCGACCCGGTTGATCAACCTGCGCGGCTATCGCGGCGCGTCGGTGGACAAGATCTCGGCCGAACTGAACGTCACCAAGGGCAGCTTCTATCACCACAACGAGGCCAAGGACGACCTGGTGGTCACCTGCTTCGAGCGCAGCTTCGAGGTGATGACCCGCGCGCAACGGCTGGCCATGGACCTGCCGGGCGACCAGTGGGCCAAGGTTTCGGCCTGCGCCGCCGCCCTGGCCGAGTTCCAGCTGTCCGACCACGGCCCGCTGCTGCGCAGCACCGCGCTGACCGCCCTGCCGGAGCAGATCCGTGGCGTGATGGTCGAGCACTCGAACCGCGTCTCCGACCGCTTCGCCTCGATGATCTCGGACGGCATCGCCGAGGGCTCGATCCGTCCGGTGGACCCCTTCATCGCCGCCCAGATGCTGAGCGCCACGCTCAATGCCTGCGCCGAGCTGGGCTATCTGGTCCCGGACGTCCGGCCAAAGGCGGCGGCGGCGGTGTTCGTGCGGCCGCTGCTGATGGGCATCTTCGAGCGTTAGGGTCGCCTCAGGCGCGCAGGTGGCGATTGCGCGGCGCCCCGGGCCGCCGCTCGGGAAGCGCCGGCAGACCGCCCTTCAGGGCCTCAGCGCCGACCCCCAGCCGGGTCGCGACGGCGAGCCTGGCCTCGGCGGGCAAGGCCGCGAAGGCGCGGCGCAGCGCCAGGAGGCATTCGGCGCGGTAGGGCGACGCCGGCACGCGCCAGGGGACGCCGCAGGCCTGGAAGCGGGCCACCGGCCGCCCCGCCAAAACCGCCTCCAGGTGACCGGTCAGTTCCGGCAGGTGGTCGCGCGCCACGAGGGCCAACAGGGGATCGAGATCGGCCGACGCCTCGACGATCTCGGCGGCGTCGGACAGGTCATCGGGACCGGTTCTCCAGAGCCGGGCGGTCCACTCAAGCACCGCGGGGGCCGTCTCACGCATCAGGGCGCTTGGCGTCGGATCGCTGGCGAAGTGCCGGAACATGGAGCCGAACAGGCCGAAGTCGGCCTCGCAGGGGCGCTGGCCGAGAAGGAAGGGGCGCTTGGCGAGCAGGGGCTCCAGCACCGCCAGCACCTCCCGGTAGAGGCGCTCAATGGCCGGGGCCGTTTCGCGGGTGACGCCGTCCCGGGCCAGGAACTCTCGCCGCTGGCGGGCGCGGATGGCGAGGTCGCGTAGCCAGAGGGGGCCGGGCACGTCACGCAGCAGGGTGCGGGCGATCTGGCGGCTCATCAGCCGGGCGTCCTCCACGAACGCCCAGCGATAGTAGAGGGCCGGTCGCCACAGCCACTCGTCGAAGGCGTCCTCCAGCAGCAGGCTGATGAAGGCGGCGGCCGGCGCGGCGGGTCGCAGGCGCACGCCTTCACCCGCATCCTCGAACCGGCCGATGATCGCGGTCGTGTCGGTGAGCCAGCCGCCCTCCGGGGTTTCCAACTGCGGCATCTGTGCGATCCCGGTGGCGCGGGCGCAGGCGCGGAAGTCGGCCGTGTCCATCTCGATGAACCGGAAGGGGATACCCTTCACCCGCAGGTAGGCCTCAAGCTTGCCCGTGAAATAGGACAGCTTCAGCCCGTGCAGCACATGGACGCCACCGCTCACCGCCGGGCCCTGCGTCGGCGCCAGAGGAGGAATCCGAGCCCGGCCAAGGCCAGGGCGACGGCGCCCCCCGCCATGACGCCGATGGCGCCCTTCTGTCGATCGAGGGCGTTCGCCATCAGCTGCTGCTGGGTGGTGTAGCCGGGCGGCAACTTGGCGACGCCGACCCGGGCCTCATAGGCGGCGTAGTCCTCGAGCATCTCGCGCATCAGCTCGGGCCGGTCCGGGCCAAGGTCGCGGGTCTCTCCCGGGTCGATGGACAGATCGTAGAGGCGCCATTGGCCATCGCCCACCGGCGGCATCACCCGGGTGATCTTGAGGCTTCCCCGAAACAGGGCGGCGTTGCCGGAGACCTCGATGCCCACCGGCTCATGGTCGGCCCGGACGGTCTTTGCTGCGCCCGTCAGGACGGGCTTCAGGCTGCGCCCGTCCATGGATGCGCCGGCGGGACTGGCCGTGGCGCCCGCCAGGTCGATCAGGGTCGGCGTGACGTCGGTGACGAACACCGGGGCGCCGATCCGGGCGCCGGCCTTCACGCCGGGGCCGGACAGGATCAGCGGCACGCGCAGGCCGCCTTCGGTGGTGTAGAACTTGTACAGCCGGCTGGGCGCCGCCAGCGCGGAGGCCCAGTCGCGGCCGATGAAGTTCAGACTGCCTCGCTCCCCCAGTCCGTCCAGCCGCCAGGCGTAACCATGGAGGGGCATCCAGACGTTCATGCCGGGCGCATGCACCGGATCGCTGAACTCGGGACCGTTGTCGGAGGTGACCACGAACAGGGTGTTGTCCAGTTCGCCACGGTCCTCCAGGTGCTGCATCAGACGGCCGATGCTGGCGTCCATGGATTCCAGCATGCCGGCATAGACTTCCATGGCCCGGGCGTAGATGGCCCGCTCCTCAGGGGTCAGCGCCTCCCACGCGCGCGCATCCTGCGGCATGCCGGTGGTGGGTGCGTCCTGCGGGATCAGACCCAGAGCCTTGGCCCGGGCGTTCCGCGCCGCTCGCATCGCCGCCCAGCCCGCGTCGAACCGGCCCTTGTAGCGGTCGGACACCTCGCGAGGCGCCTGAACGGGGATGTGCACCGCCTGGAAGGCCAGGTAGGCGAAGAAGGGCTGCGCGCCGGCCGGCTGCTCGTCGATATAGGTCCGCAGCCGATCCACCAGCAGGTCCGACGCGTAGAACCGCTTGGGCAACTTGGCCGGCTTGCCATCCTCGAACCACGGCGCCTCGGTGTAGTAGGGCATGTAGGGCTTCGGGGCCCAGTTGTCGGCGCCGGACGCATCGAGCGCCAGGGACCGATCGAAGCCGTGGCTGTTGGGCAGGGCGCCCTCCGCGTGCCCCAGATGCCACTTGCCGGCCATCAGGGTGCGGTAGCCCTCGGCTTTGAGGCGGTCGGCGATGGTGAGCACGCCCGGCTCGATCCGCAGGCCGTAGCCGCGCTTGTCTTTCTGGGATGGCGGCAGGATCTCTTCGATGGTCGCCACGCCGGCCCGGTGGTTGTCCACGCCGGTCAGCAGCATGGCCCGCGAGGGCGAGCAGAGGGGCGAGGTGCGGTAGCTGGTGAACATCGCACCCGACCGCGCCAGCCGGTCGATGTGGGGCGTTCGGGCCTCGCCGCCAAAGGCGCCGAAGTCCATCAGGGCCGCGTCGTCCACCAGGATGAGCACGATGTTCGGGCGCCTGGCGGCCGGCGCCTGGGGGACCGCCGTCTGCGCGGCTGCGGTCCGGGACAGCGCTGCTGAGGTGGGGCCGAGGGCGATCAGGCTGGCCAGACCGAGGCCGGCGAGACGTCGTCCGATGGCGCAGCGCATGACTTCCCCCGAGATCACTTGCGCGCGATTGTGGCATATATCGTGCCACAAGTCAGCAGTTCGGGTCACTTCTCGAACCGGAAGGGCCTTCACGCGCGGTTGCGGCGGGCCATTGCCCGCCGTGCGCAAAGCTGGCAGCGGTCATCCCCACGATTCCCAAGGACGAGGTGGATTATGTCAGGCCGTACGCTGCACCCGGAAACGCTCGCGCTTCACGCCGGCTGGCGGGCCGACCCCACGACCGGGTCGGTGGCGGTGCCGATCCACCAGACGACGTCCTACCAGTTCCGCGACACCGATCACGCCTCGGCCCTGTTCGCCCTGCAGGAGCTGGGCAACATCTATACGCGGATCATGAACCCGACGACCGACGTGCTGGAACAGCGCGTCGCGGCTCTGGAGGGCGGCGCAGCGGCGCTGGCCGTGGCCTCGGGCCAGGCGGCCTCGGCCCTGGCGATCCAGACCCTGACCAAGGCCGGCGACAACGTCGTCAGCTCGACCGCGCTCTATGGCGGCACCTGGAACCTGTTCGCCAACACCCTGCGCGACCAGGGGATCGAGGTGCGGTTCGTGGACCCCGCCGACCCGGAAGCCTTCGCCCGCGCGACGGACGACAAGACCCGCGCCTACTACGCCGAGACCCTCCCGAACCCGAAGCTGGAGGTCTTCCCGATCGCCGAGGTGGCCGCGATCGGCCGCGCGCTGGGCGTGCCGCTGATCATGGACAACACCGCCGCGCCGCTGCTGTGCAAGCCGCTGGCGCACGGGGCGGCCATCGTCGTCTATTCGGCCACCAAGTACCTCGGGGGCCACGGCACCTCGATCGGCGGGCTGATCGTCGATGGCGGCGGCTTCGACTGGGCGGCGGCGGGCGCGCGCCAGCCGGCGCTGAACAGCCCCGATCCCTCGTATCACGGGGCGATCTGGACCGAGGCGGTGAAGCCGCTGGGCCCCATCGCCTACATCATGCGGACCCGCACGGTGCTGCTGCGCGACCTGGGCGCGGCGCTGTCGCCGTTCAACGCGTTCCAACTGCTGCAGGGCGTGGAGACCGTGCCCCTGCGCATGCCGCGCCATTGCGAGAACGCCGCCAAGGTGGCCGCCTGGCTGGCCGGACGGACGGGCGTGTCGCGGGTGATCCATCCGACCCAGCAGACCGGCGTGGCGCGGGCGCGGGCGGACACGTACCTGACGGGCGGTTTCGGCGGGCTGGTCGGCTTCGAGCTCGCCGGCGGCGTCGACGCGGGGAAGCGGTTCATCGACGGCCTGAAGCTCTTGTACCACGTTGCCAACATCGGCGACGCACGCAGCCTGGCCATCCATCCGGCCTCGACCACGCACTCGCAGCTGGACGCCGAGGCTCAGCTCGCGACGGGCGTGTCGCCGGGCTACGTGCGCCTCTCCATCGGCCTCGAGCACATCGACGACATCATCGCCGACCTGGATCAGGCGCTTTCGGCGGCGGGGGGTTAAGGGCGCGCGCAGGGGGCGTCGTCAGGACGTCCCCGGCCACCGCGCCCGTCTTGAGAGTCTAACCGTCCCGACCGAGCCACTCGATCCATTCGCCGTAGGGATGGCACTTGGCGAGGATGGTGGTTTCGCCGTTGGGCCAGGCGGTCAGGCGCAGCTGGACCTCCTTGCGGTCGGGCGTCCATTCGAAGCCGATCTCGACCAGCGGCCGATCCGGCGTCGCGGCGGCGCCCGCGGCGCGCAGGACGGCGGACACGGCGCGTTGGCCAGGGTCGTCCAGGTATTGCAGGAACATGGTGTGGACGACGGCGCGGCAGACGCCGTCCGGCTGGCGCGCGCCCAGGCGTCGGCTCAGCCACTGGCGGGCGTCGCCCTGATCGACCTGCGGCGGGTGGACGATGGCGGTCGCCAGCGCCTGTTCGAGCCGTTGGGATCTGGCGGGCTGATCGGCCCAGGTGAACGATAGCAGCCGTTCGCGGTCGCGGGGGTCGGAGGGATCCAGCGGGTGGAGGTCGACGCCGCGGGCCGAGACGATCGACACCGGTGCGACGGGAACGGCTTGGCCACGCCACTCGGGCGCGATGCGCACGGTGGAGAAGGGGTCGCCCGCCTCGACCTCGCCCAGCTTGTAGGCGTAGCGCGCGAGGTTGAGGTTGAGGCCGCAGCTGGAGCCGAGTTCCAGGATCTCGAAGGGCATGGGCCGCTCGGCGGCCACCGACATCAGCGCCGACATGATCGCGGCGCCGCGCGCCACCTCGTTGGTCTGCGTCGGGTAGCGGATCCAGTCAGCGATGAACTGGTCTTCCTGCGACAGGGCTTCAGCGATAGCGCCGTCGAAGTCGTCGTGGGCGCCGCTGTAGAGCTCTGCGAGATAGCGCGGCCGGCCGCGGCGGGCGAGGGCGTGGAGCGCGCCGTTGACGCGCAGCGCCACAGCCGCAGCCCCCGGATCGCCCGGCCAGCCGCGGATCATCTCGCCGGACAGCGGGGCGTGTTCGAGCTGGCGATCCACGGCCTCGAGCACGTCGGCGACGAAGGACGAGCCGGCCGATCGGCAGCTCTGAGCCTGGCGGGTCAGTGCATACGTACCGCCAGTGATCTCAAGTATCATCGCCAAATTCCAACTCGCACTCTGAGCGCCGTTCGAGAACTTCGAGGCGCTAGATGGTCGGGAAGCTGCGACAAACCGCCGCGTCATCGGCGTTTCTCACCGCTTCCCATCTTTATAGAGGTGCAGATTAGGATCGAGCTCTTAAGGGGCTCTAAATTACAGGACCTCAAGCGATGGATACCTGCTTTTTTGCGGAAGAATGATCCGCTTCCCATCGTCATTAACGGGCGGGCAACGAAAGTCGTCTAGGTCTGAATGCTGAAATCGAGGTGGAAAGTCCGCCCGACGCAACGTGCGCCAGGATGGCTCCCAGGGGCCAATGTAGAAACATGAAGCTTGCGATGAATATCCCGAAGAAGCTCAGCCTGTCCTTCGTGATGATCTGTGTCTCGGCGGCGATCATGATGGTCGTGTTTCTGATTACGATCCTGATGATCCGCGCATCTACGGAAAGCAACAATCACAGCCAGGCTATTCACGCCGATGCGCTGTCGCTTGAGACGGCTATTCTTCGTCAGAACAGCCAGCTCCGCGGCTTCCTGGTGACGGGCGACGAGACCTACCTCAAGTCGTACTACGAGGGTCGCGACGAGTACGACCGCGTGTCGGCGAACCTCAAGGCGACGCTCACCGACCCGAAGATGCTGAAGGATATCGAGGAGTCGCGCGTCGCAACGGTGGCCTGGCGCAGGGACTGGGGCGATCGGATGATCCAGGTGGTCAAGTCCGGGCGCCGCGACGAGGCGCAGCAGATGGTCCGCGACGCAGGCCCCAAGGTTCTGGTCAGCGCCGCGGTGCTGCCGCTCCGCGACGTGCGCAAGGTCGAGTCGAAGAACATCGCCGAGAACGGCGCGCGCCAGCAGACCGCCATCATCACGGCCATCGCGGCCCTGGTGATCGGTGGCATCGCCCTCATCGCGGTCGCCATGGCGCTGTCGCGGATGCTGAGCCGGTCCATTGCGCAACCGATCACCGTGCTGACTCATGCGATGACCCAGCTCGCCACGGGCGACAACAATATCGCCGTCGACGCAGACCGCGCGGATGAACTGGGCGACATGGCCCGCGCCGTGCTGGTCTTCCGCGACGCCGCCCTGGCCAAGGCCGAGGCGGACCGCGCCAAGGAGGCGGCCGACCGGGCCAAGGAAGAGGCGGACCTCGCCAAGGCTGGCGCCGAGGCGGCCCAGCGGCGCGTGGTCGAGACCCTGGACACCGCCCTGGCGGCCCTGGCGTCCGGCGACCTGACCCACGCGATCACCACCCCGTTCGAGCCCGAGTACGAGCGGCTGCGGCAGTCGTGCAACAGCGCGGTCGAGGGCCTGGAGCGCAGCATTTCCGGCGTCGCGCAGTCGGCGAAAAGCGTCCACCTTGGCGCCGCCGAGATCTACTCGGCGTCCGAGGACCTTTCGCGCCGCACCGAACAGCAGGCCTCGCGCCTGCAGGATACGAGCACGGCGACCAAGCAGGTCACGGTGATGGTCGGCGAAACCGCGCAGCGGGCCGCCGATGCCCGGACGGCCATCGAGATCGCCAACGGCAACGCCGTCGAGGGCGGGGCCATCGTCAACGAGGCCATCGCGGCCATGGACGCCATCCAGACCAGCTCGGAAGAGATCAGCCAGATCATCAACCTGATCGACAGCATCACCTTCCAGACCAACCTGCTGGCGCTGAACGCCGGGGTCGAAGCGGCCCGGGCCGGCGATGCGGGCAAGGGCTTCGCGGTCGTGGCCTCGGAAGTCCGTGCGCTGGCGCAGCGGTCCGCCGACGCCGCGCGGGACATCAAGACGCTGATCAACACGTCCTCGGAACAGGTCGGAAGCGGCGTGGGCCGGGTCGGCGACACCGGTCAGATGCTCACGCAGATCGGCGCGAAGATCGACGACACCAACGCGCTCATCAACGAGATCGCGCAGAGCACCGAAACCCAGGCCGACAACCTGAAGCAGGTCAGCACCGCCGTCGCGAGCATGGAGAACATGACGCAGCAGAACGCCGCCATGGTGAAGGAGGCCACTGCGGCCGCCCGCAACCTGGCCGCGGAAGCCGACGAACTGGCCACCCTGGTGGCGCGGTTCCGGCTGCGCTCGGCCGGCGGCGATGTCGGCGGGTCCCATGGCGCTCGGCTGTCGCGGGTCGCCTAGGGTCCGTCGGATCCTGGCTTCCTGCCAAATATAGATGGAAAGACGATGTGTATCGGTAGCCTCTAGGATCACATCGAACGGCTACGCATAAATGCAGGCGATGTTTAGCGCGTCATAGAGACAATATGCCGCGCGACGAATGCTGCAAAAACGGCGGCGGTTTACAACCACGTCAGACTTTCAAATCAACATGCAATCCAATCAGATACCAAAACGGTATCTATGGGGATCTAGAATAATATGAAAAATCTGCTTCTGTCGGCGGCGATCGCGCCTCTCATCTTGGCGGCGCCGACGATCGCCGCTGCGCGGGACGGGGACGCCAAGGGGGCCGACAAGGCGATGCCGACGGCGGGCGCCAAGGCGAACGGCGAAGCGGTGTTCTCGACCGGCGTGGCCAAGGGCCGCGACCGCCTCGACAGCGCGACCTCGACCAGCGCCCTGCGGGCGACGGACATCGAAACCTTCGGCGCGCGCTCGCTGGGCGAAGCGCTGCGCAATATTCCCGGCATCCGCGCCGAGTACGCGGGCGGCGAGGGTAACGCCAACTACTCCATCCGCGGCCTGCCGCTGTCGGGCACCGGCTCGAAGTTCGTGCAGCTGCAGGAGGACGGTCTGCCGGTCCTGGAATTCGGCGACCTGTCGCAGTTCACCTCGGACATGTACATGCGCGCCGATCTGAGCCTGGCGCAGGTGGAGACCATCCGCGGCGGGTCGGCGTCGACCTTCGCATCGAACTCGCCGGGTGGCGTGATCAACCTGATTTCCAAGACCGGCGACGTCGATGGCGGCGCCGCCGAGGCGACGCTTGGTCTCAACTACGGCGAACGCCGGATCGACGCCGACTATGGCTATAAGCTGAGCGACACCCTGCGACTGCACGTCGGCGGCTTCTACCGCGAGGGCGAGGGCCCGCGGGACGTCGGCTTCAAGGCCTATCAAGGCGGCCAGTTCAAGATCAACATCACCAAGCAGTTCGAGAACGGCTACGTGCGCGTTTACGGCAAGCTGCTCGACGATCACACGCCGTCCTACCAGACGGTGCCCATCGTGGTGACGGGCACGGATTCGGACCCGTCGTTCCGCAATCCGGCCAACTTCGACATCCAGGGCGACTCCCTGCTGTCGCGCAGCAACTACAACATCCTAATGCTCGACCGTTCCAACAACCTGACCCGCGAAGACCTGCGTGACGGTCAGCACGCGGTGATGAAGTCGATCGGTCTGGACACTCAGTTCGACGTCGCAGGCTGGTCGCTGAGCGAGAAGTTCCGCTTCTCGGCGGTCTCGGGAAGCAACCACTCCCTGGCTCCAGTGGCCGTCGCGCCCGCGGCGGCGCTGGCGTTCAGCTATGGCGGTCCGGGCGCCACGCTCAGCTACGCTACCGGTGCGCTGATCGGTCAGCCCATCAACGCGGCCACGCTGAACGGCAACGGCCTGCTGGCCTCGTCGATCTACCTCAACACCAAGGCCAACAGCCTCGACAACGTCACGAACGACCTGCGCGCGAGCCGGGTCTGGGCGGTGGGCGACGGTGAACTGACCACGACGGTGGGCGTCTACACGGCGTCGCAGGATTACGACACGGACTGGTCGTTCCTGAACATCCTCAGCGACGTGCGCGGGGGCGGCGACGCCTCGCTGATCAACGTGCGGACCGCGGCAGGCGTCCTGACCACCCAGGACGGCTACATCGCCTATGGGCTCAACGGCTCGCTGTATCACCGCAGCTACGACGTGAAGTACGGCGTCAACGCGCCTTACGGCTCGGTGAACTATCGCCTGGGCAAGATCGCGGTGGGCGGCAGCCTGCGCTACGACATGGGAACCGTGAAGGGCACGCTCTTCGGCGCTGACCTGGGCGGCGGGCGCGTCGGGGTCACCTCTGTGGACGTGAACGGCGATGGCCGGATCTCCGGGCCGGAAAGCC
The DNA here is from genome assembly GCA_027483845.1 of Caulobacteraceae bacterium. Taxonomy (GTDB): domain Bacteria; phylum Pseudomonadota; class Alphaproteobacteria; order Caulobacterales; family Caulobacteraceae; genus Phenylobacterium. The sequence continues at coordinate 10,850 of JAIXTR010000638.1, forward strand.
GCACGGCCGCCCTGCCGCTAGGCCGGCCGGGCCGCGTGGACTACGACTACCACTACCTGAGCTACTCGGCCGGCGTGAACTACCGCATCGCCGAGCCGCTGGCCGTCTTCGGTCGCTACAGCCGCGGCGGTCGCGCGTCCGCCGACAAGATCCTGTTCACCCCGGCCGTCAACTACGACACCGGCAAGCTGAACGACAAGGACAGCGCCTATGACACGGTCAAGCAGGCCGAACTGGGCCTGAAGTATCGAAAGAACGGCGTGACGGTGAACGTCACCGGCTTCTCCGCCCGGACCGGCGAGCGCAACCTGCAGGTCAACAGCCGTCCCGACGGCTCGATCCAGGTCGAGAACATCATCCGCGGCTACAAGGCCAAGGGCGTGGAACTGGAGGCGGGCCTTCGTCGTGGGCCGTTCAGCGTGATGGCCGGCGCAACCTACACCGACGCCCAGATCTCCAAGGACGCGACCCACTCGGATTTCGTCGGCAACACCCCGCGGCACCAGGCGGACCTGATCTTTGAGGTCACGCCGCAGTACGAGACCAAGTACGTGACCGTCGGCGCCAATGTGATCGGCACAACGAGCAGCTATGCGCAGGACACCAACCAGCTGAAGCTTCCGGGCTACGCGCTGGTCAACGCCTTCGTGCAGGTGCGGCCGATGGAGCGGGTGCAGTTGATGCTCAACGTCAACAACCTCTTCGACAAGCTGGCGATCGCCGAGACGACCCAGGCGACCATCCCGCCCACCGGCGTCGTGCTGGGCCGCGCCTACAACGGACGGACCGTGTCGGGCACCGTGCGGTACGCGTTCTGACCAAAAAGGCGGGGCCGGGGCGCGCTTGCGTCTCGGCCTCGCCGACCCCGGCATCGCTTCGGGCCAGGCGCATGCGCCGGCGCACGAAAAGCTGATCCGCAATATAAAACAACCAGAAATCTAAAAGAGATGGACCTGAGGCAAGATGTCGCAGGTAAAGAAATTCTACGGGAAAGTGTCGAGGCTCGAAATGCTCGCTTCGATTAATGCATAAGTCAGACATTGCGTCCAAACAAAGGCCTGGAAGAACCACATTTTCTGAAATGGAAGTTAGGAAGCCCAGTTCGATGAAGCACTTGTACGTTTCCGCGGCCATCGCGCCCCTTCTGCTGATCGCGCCGACGGCCGCTCAGGCAGCCGACGCGGCGAAGCCCGCGAATACCGAGGCCGTGTTCTCGACGGGCGTCGCCAAGGGCCGCGACCGGCTGGACAGCGCCACCTCGACCAGCGCCCTGCGCGAATCCGAGATCCAGGTGCTCGGCGCCCGCTCGCTCGGCGAAGTGCTTCGCAACATCCCCGGCATCCGCGCCGAGTACGCGGTCGGCGAAGGTAACGACAACTATTCGATCCGCGGCCTGCCGCTGTCGGGTACGGGCTCGAAGTATGTCCAGTTCCAAGAGGACGGCCTGCCGGTCCTGGAATTCGGTGACATGTACCAGCTCGGCGTGGACATGTTCATGCGCGCCGACCTCAACCTTTCGGCCGTCGAGACGATCCGGGGCGGTTCGGCCTCGACCTTCGCCTCGAACTCGCCGGGCGGCGTGATCAACCTGATTTCCAAGACCGGGGAGACCGAAGGCGGCGCCGTGCAGGCGACCTACGGCCTCAACTACGGTGAGAAGCGGGTCGACGGCGAGTACGGCTACAAGATCAGCGACACGCTGCGCATGCACATCGGCGGCTTCTATCGCCAGGGCGAAGGCCCGCGTGACGTCGGCTTCACCGCCATGAAGGGCGGCCAGGTCAAGGCCAACATCACCAAGACCTTCGACAACGGCTATGTGCGCGTCTTCGGCAAGTACCTGGACGACCGTACGCCCGTGTACACCTTCGTCCCTTTGCGGGTTTCGGGCACGAATTCTGACCCCACATTCACGGCCCCGGCGAACTTCAACCTTAAGAC
>JAIXTR010000001.1 GCA_027483845.1 Caulobacteraceae bacterium
CGATCCAGGCCGCCGGGAAGATCCCCGTGGACAGCCGGGCGCTGGGCGCCGACACGCTGGCGATCTCCGCGCACAAGCTCGGCGGACCGCAGGGCGTGGGCGCCCTGACCTTCGGGCCCCGCGCCACCATGGTTCGCGTGCAGCACGGCGGCGGACAGGAACGCGGCCGACGCGCCGGCACCGAGAATATCCCGGGCATCAGCGGCTTCGGGGCGGCGGCGAAGGTCGCGTCCCTGGCCCCGCAAGCCGCTTGGCGCGACGCTGCGGCCGAGCGCCTGAAGGCCGCCGGCGCCGTTGTGCTGGGCGAGGACGTGGCGCGGCTGCCGAACACGCTCTGCGTCGCCGTCTCCGGCTGGGACGCCGAGCGGCAGGTCATGGCCCTGGACCTGGCCGGGGTGATGGTCAGCGCCGGGTCGGCCTGCTCGTCGGGCAAGGTCAAGGCCAGCCACGTTCTCAGCGCCATGGGCCATGCCGACCTCGCCGCCTGCGCGATCCGCGTCTCGGGCGGCTGGAACACCACCGAACAGGATTGGGCGCGCTTCGCCGACGTCTGGCTCGACGCCTACGTCCGCCACGCCGCGCGCCGGAAGGAAGTCGCCTGATGGCCGCCGTCAAACAGACCGTCGAACACGTCGCCAGCCTGGAGAAGTACAAGCACGGCTTCGTCACCGACATCGAGCAGGACTTCGCGCCCAAGGGCCTGAACGCCGACATCGTCCGCTTCATCTCGGCCAAGAAGGACGAGCCGCAGTGGATGCTGGACTGGCGCCTCGACGCCTTCGAGCGCTGGCTGGCCATGGACGAGCCCGATTGGGCGAAGGTCAACTTCCCGCGGATCGACTATCAGGACAGCTACTACTACGCCGCGCCCAAGGAGAAGGTCGGGCCCAAGAGCCTGGACGAGGTCGATCCCGAGATCCTCGAGGTCTACAAGAAGCTGGGCATCCCGCTGCGCGAGCAGGAGGTGCTGGCGGGCGTTGAGGGCGCGCCGCGCTACGCCGTGGACGCCGTGTTCGACAGCGTCAGCGTGGTCACGACCTTCAAGAAGGAACTGGCCCAGGTCGGGGTCATCTTCTGCTCGATGAGCGAGGCGATCCGCGAACACCCGGAGCTGGTGCGCCAGTACCTGGGCTCGGTGGTGCCGGTCAGCGACAACTACTTCGCCTGCTTGAACGCGGCGGTCTTCTCGGACGGATCGTTCGTCTATGTGCCGCCGGGCGTGCGCTGCCCGATGGAGCTGTCGACCTATTTCCGGATCAACGCCGAGTATTCGGGGCAGTTCGAGCGCACCCTGATCATCGCCGACAAGGGCTCCTACGTCTCGTATCTGGAGGGCTGCACCGCCCCGATGCGCGACGAGAACCAGCTGCACGCCGCCGTGGTCGAGCTGGTGACGATGGACGACGCCGAGATCAAGTATTCGACGGTCCAGAACTGGTACCCGGGCGATCCGGAGACCGGGAAGGGCGGCATCTACAACTTCGTCACCAAGCGGGCCGATTGCCGCGGTGACCGGTCGAAGGTGAGCTGGACCCAGGTCGAGACCGGGTCGTCGATCACCTGGAAGTACCCGTCCTGCATCCTGCGCGGGAACGAGAGCTCGGGCGAGTTCTACTCCATCGCCATCACCAACGGCCGCCAGCAGGCCGATACCGGCACCAAGATGATCCACCTGGGGGCCAACACCCGCTCGCGGATCATTTCCAAGGGCATTTCGGCGGGCAAGTCGTCGAACACCTACCGGGGCCTGGTGTCGGCGCACCCGAAGGCCAAGGGCGCGCGCAACTTCACCCAGTGCGACAGCCTGCTGATCGGCAAGCAGTGCGCCGCGCACACCGTTCCCTACATCGAAGCGCGCAACGGACAGTCCAAGTTCGAGCACGAGGCGACGACGACGCGATTGTCCGAGGATCAACTATTCTACGCTATGCAACGAGGTCTCAGTCAGGAAGAAGCCGTCCAGTTATTGGTTAATGGCTTCGTGAAAGACGTCTTGCAGGAACTGCCCATGGAATTCGCAGTTGAGGCTCAGAAGCTTGTCGCCATCTCGCTCGAAGGGAGTGTCGGATGAAGCGGCCCCTTCACGACGGCGAGATCACGTCAGTGGACGCCGATGGCGCCACGCTGCGCGAATGGGACGGAGTCGTCCTCGTTCGCGCCCTCGCGGTCACCGCCGCGGGGAATCAGGATCCCGCGCCCACCGAGATTCCGGCGGGGACGCGGGCCACCGCGATCACCCTGCTGGATCCCGACGCCGGGGTGTTCGATCTGGAGTGCTATCTCGACGAGGCCGGTGAGGCCTACGCCTTCGCCCACGGCGTCGGCGCGGACGTCCGTGTCGTCGAGCGGATCGAAGACAAGAAGGCCGTCGAGCTGTGACCGCTGAGACGCGCGAACCCCAGGTGCAGACGCTGAAAACGGCGTTCGAAACCGAGTTCGCGCGTCGCGCGGCAGAACGTCGCGCCCACGACGAAGCGGTCCGCCAACAGCAGGAGGCCGACCTAGCCGGCGCGTCCGCGCTGCACGCCGCCGTTGGCGGCGACGCCGCGTTTCTGGCCCAGCGCGGCCTGACCGCCGAACTTCGCCGCTACACCGTCTCGCTCGACCACGCGGACTTCCGCATCGCGGCCTACGTCGAGGGCGGCAAGGTCAGCGTCACCCAGTCCGACAAACGCAGCGCCGCCGCCGGCTCGGCCGCGCCGCGCAAGCAAGAGATCGTGGAGGGCGTCGACGCCGCCCTCCAGGTCATGGCCCGTTTCCTCGCCGATGAGACCCATTGAATGCTGTCTGTTTCCAACCTCCACGCCACCGTCGACGACAAGGAGATCCTGAAGGGGCTCACCCTCGACGTGCCCGCGGGCGAGGTCCACGCGATCATGGGGCCGAACGGCGCCGGCAAGTCGACGCTGAGCTACGTGCTGACTGGCCGGCAGGGCTATGAGGTCACTGCGGGCGGCGCGACCCTCGACGGGGAAGACCTGCTGGCGCTGGAGCCGAACGAACGGGCGGCCAAGGGCGTGTTCCTGTCGTTCCAGTATCCGCTGGAAATCCCCGGCGTTCCGGCGCTGACCTTCATCCGCACCGCGCTGAACGCCCAGCGCAAGGCGCGCGGCGAGGCCGAGATCACCGCGCCGGAGTTCCTCAAGCTGGCCCGCGCCAAGGCCGCCGAGCTGAAGATCGACTTCGACATGCTGAAGCGGGCGCTGAACGTCGGCTTCTCGGGCGGCGAGAAAAAGCGGATGGAGATCTTCCAGATGGCGATGCTGTCGCCCCGCTTCCTGATCCTGGACGAGACCGACTCCGGCCTGGACGTGGACGCCCTGCGGATCGTGGCGGATGGGGTGAATGCGCTGCGCAGCCCCGAGCGCGCCATGCTGGTGATCACCCACTACCAGCGTCTGCTGGACTACATCAAACCTGACCGGGTTCACGTGCTGGCTGGCGGCCGCATCGTCGAGTCAGGCGGGCCGGAACTTGCGCTCGAACTGGAGCGCGAAGGCTACGAGAAGTACGCGAGGGCGGCGTGAGCGTCCTCTCCGCGATCAAGACCCGCGATGCCGCCGAGCTGCCCGGCAAGCGCGATGAGGACTGGCGCTGGACGGACCTGCGCGGCCTGATCCGCGAAGTGCCGGCGCCGTCGGCGGCGCTGGATCCCGCATCGCTGCCCGCGGGTCCGTTCGACGCGCTGACCTCGGATGTGCTGGTCATCGCCAATGGCGTGGGCGCGGCGCACATCGGGCTTGAACCCGGCGAGACCAAGGTCGTCGCCCTGCGGGTCGTGGCGCGTGGTAGCGGCGCGCACGCCGCCCGCATCTCGGTGGACGTCGCGGCCGGCGGCAAGCTGACTCTCCTGGAAACCTACGAGGGCGAGGGCGCCTATCTGGGCCAGACGGGCCTGAGAATCAGCCTGGCCAAGGACGCGACCGTGGAGCGGATCGTGCTCGCCGCCGATGACGCCGATGGGGTCACAGTCGCCCAAGCCGAGGTCGCCCTGGCCCCGGGCGCCGCCTTCGCGCAGTCACTGATCACGGGTGGGGCGCGCCGCCAGCGGCTGGAGACGCTGGTGCGTCACCCCGGCGGTCACGCCAATCTCCGCCTGGATGGCGTCTATCTTCTGGCCGACAAGCGGCACGCCGACCTGACGACGGTGGTCACCCACGCCGATGTCGACGGGACGACCCAGCAGCTGACCAAGGGCGTCGTCCGCGATCAGGCCCGCGCCGTCTTCCAGGGCAAGATCATCGTCGCCGAGGGCGCCGACCGCACGGACGCGCGGATGGGCCACCACGCGCTGATCCTGTCGGACCGGGCCGAGGTGGACGCCAAGCCGGAGTTGGAGATCTACGCCGACGACGTCTCCTGCGCGCATGGCAATACGGTGGGCGCGCTGGACGAGGACGCGCTGTTCTATGCGCGGCAGCGGGGGATGCCCGAGGCCGACGCCCGCGCCCTGCTGACCGAGGCCTTCATCGGCGAGGTCATCGACCGGATCGACTATGAGCCCGCGCGCGAGATCGTCCGCGACTGGGCCGCCCAGCGGCTGCGGGTCTGAGCATGGCCTTCGACGCCGAAGCCGTCCGCCGCGAGTTCCCGATCCTGTCCCGGCAGGTGAACGGCAAGCCGCTGGTCTATCTCGACAGCGCCGCCTCGGCCCAGAAGCCGCGGGCGGTCATCGAGGCGATGACCCATGCGATGGAATACTCGTACGCCAACGTCCACCGCGGCCTGCACACCCTGGCCAACGAGACGACGGACGCCTATGAGGCCGCGCGCCGCGCCGTGGCGGGCTTCATCAACGCCGCCGAGACCGAGATCGTCTTCACCAAGGGCGCGACCGAGGCCATCAACCTGGTCGCCAGCGGCCTGGGCGCCAGCCTTCAGGCGGGGGACGAGATCGTCCTGTCGCAGATGGAGCACCACGCCAACATCGTGCCCTGGCACTTCCTGCGCGAACGCAAGGGCGTCGTGCTGAAGTGGGTTCCGGTGCTGGACGACGGCCGGCTGGACGTGGCGGCGTATCAGGATCTGCTGGGGCCGCGGACGCGGGTGGTGGCGCTCAGCCATATGTCCAACGTCCTGGGCACGGTCAATGACGCCAAGGCGCTTACGCAGATGGCGCGCGCGGCCGGCGCCCTGGTGCTGTTCGACGGCTGCCAGGCCATCGTTCACCAGCCGGTGGACGTGAAGGACATCGGCGCCGACTTCTACGTCTTCTCCGGCCATAAGCTGTACGGCCCGACCGGCATCGGCGTCCTCTACGGCAAGGCCGAGCGCCTGGCCGCGCTGCCGCCCTATCAGGGGGGCGGGGAGATGATCGCCACGGTCTCGAAGGACGCAATCACCTACGCCGACCCGCCGCACCGCTTCGAGGCCGGTACGCCCGCCATCCTCGAAGCGATCGGACTGGGCGCGGCGATCCAGTGGCTGACGGCGCAGGATCGCTCGGCGATCGCTGCCCACGAGCAGCGGCTTTACGCGCATGTCCGCGACCGGGTGGCGGGATTGAACTGGCTGCGGGTGATCGGCGAGGCGCCGGGCAAGGGCGCCATCCTGTCGTTCACCGTCGAAGGCGCGCACGCCCACGACGTGGCGCAGATCCTGGACCGTTACGGCGTCGCGGTGCGCGCCGGCACGCACTGCGCCGAGCCCCTGATGCGGCGTTTCGGCGTCACGTCGAGCGCACGGGCCTCTTTCGCCCTATATAACACCCTGGACGAGGCGGACGCGTTCGTGGACGCCTTGACCAAGACCCAAGCCTTCTTCGCTTAAGCATGAGCCCGATGGACGACGCAGCAGCCCCGATCGAAAGCCAGACGCCGCCGCTCAGCCAGGCGGAGCTCGATGCGCTGACCGACCAGCTCATCGAGAAGCTGAAGACGGTCTTCGACCCGGAAATCCCGGTCGACATCTATGAGCTGGGCCTGATCTACAAGGTGGACGTTTCCGACGACAAGGACGTGGCCATCGACATGACCCTGACCGCGCCCGGCTGCCCTGTGGCGGGCGAAATGCCGGGTTGGGTCGAGGACGCGGTCCGGGAGATCGAGGAAATCCGCTCGGTGAAGGTAGAACTGGTCTTCGATCCGCCATGGGACCCCTCGCGCATGAGCGACGAGGCCAAACTCGCACTGAACATGTTCTGATGACCCACATCGACATCACGCCTACGCCCCGTCCCCGCCGGCCCCGGCCGAAGGTGGTCACGCTGTCTGAGACGGCCGCCGCGCGGGTCCGCGAAATCATGGACCGGGCCGAGAAGCCCTATGCCGGGCTTCGCGTGGGCGTGAAGAACGGCGGCTGCGCCGGCCAGGAGTACGTCCTGGAATACGCCGAAACCGCCGGGCCGCTGGACGAGGTGGTGGAGGACAAGGGCGTCACCATCCTGGTCGAGCCCAAGGCGGTGCTGTTCCTGGTCGGGACCGAGATCGACTACGAGGTGACCAAGCTGTCGGCCAAGTTCGTGTTCCGCAACCCGAACGAGACCGATGCCTGCGGCTGTGGCGAAAGCGTGACCATTACACCGGCGAAACTCGACTGATGCGTCGGAGCAGGTATCCTGTGACGAGCAACTCAGGGACTGACATGAGCGACGACGCCGAACTGCGCCGCCTGGCCATCCGCCGCGCCGACATGAAGTTGGCGTTCCGGAGCCACCTCATGGCCTATGTGGTCGTGAACGCGGGCCTGACGGCGATCTACCTGATGACCTCATTCGGCGGCTACTTCTGGCCGATCTGGCCCATGCTGGGCTGGGGCATCGGCCTCGGCTCGCACGCGGCGTCTGTCTATATGAACGGCGAAGGCATGCGCGATCGCCTGATCGAGGAAGAACTCGAAAAGCTGCGCCGGACGCGGAGCTAGCCGACGTCGTCGCCGGCGTAGGCGTACGGCCCGCCGCGCTCCAGCGCCCTGCGATAGGCGGGGCGGTTGTGGATCTTCTTCAGGAACGCCGCCAGCTTCGGGCGGCCCACCCGCGCGGCGGCGCGGTCGGCGGCCGCTTCCAGCGGGAAGCTCATCATGATGTCGGCGGCGCTGAAGTCCGCGCCTGCGAACCACTCGGCCTTGTTCAGCTCGTCTTCCCAGTAGTTGAAGTGGGCGACCAGTTGCGGGTCGACGAAGCCGGTCTGCGCGGCCTTGGCGATCCCGTTGACGATGGGGCGCACCAGCATCGGCGCCCGGGCCGGAAGCGCGCTGAACACGAGCTTCATCAGAAGCGGCGGCATGGCCGAACCCTCGGCGTAGTGCAGCCAGTAGGTCAGGCGTCGGCGGGCCGGCGTGCCCGCCGGCGGCGCGAGGCGGCCGGCCCCGTAGCGGTCCAGGATGTATTCGATGATCGCGCCGGTCTCTGCGATGGTCTCGCCGTCGTCCGTGATCACCGGCGACTTGCCCAGCGGGTGGATCGCCTTCAGCTCGGGCGGGGCCAGCATGGTGACCGCGTCGCGCTCGTAGCGGACGATCTCGTACGGGGTCTCCAGCTCTTCCAGCAGCCAGAGCACGCGCTGCGAGCGCGAATTGTTCAGGTGGTGGACGGTGAGCACGAAAAGACCCTCGCAAGCGGCTTGCGAGGGTCTCTACCGTGGAAGCGGCGGCTTCGCCTAG
>JAIXTR010000035.1 GCA_027483845.1 Caulobacteraceae bacterium
AAGGAAACACGACACCAATAGGCTTGTCAAGTGACCATGACAAAAGGTCATGTGTCCATGACGCAAGGCGCGGGAGCTATTCGCCCCAGACCCGGAAGTGCTTGGACAGCTTCAGGCCCTGGCGCTGGTAGTGGGCGCCAAGGTCGCCATAGAGCCGCGTCGGCCGCTCGGTGAGCGGCTCATAGACCAGCCGCGCCACGGTCTGGCCGTCCTCCAGGATGAACGGCGTCTCGTGGCTGCGAACCTCCAGCACGCCCTTGGAGCCCTTGCCGTGCGCCTCGTCGGTGCCGAAGCCCGGGTCGAAGAAGCCGGCGTAGTGGACGCGGAACTCGCCGACCGACGGGTCGATCGGGGTCATTTCGGCCGCCTCCAGAACGGGGATTTCCACCGCCTCCTTGGACGCCAGGATATAGAACTCGCCCGGGTCCAGCAGCAGCTGGCCGTTGCGGGGCGTGAGCGGCTCCCAGAAGTCGCGCGGGTCGTGGCCGTCCTCGTGATCCAGATCGACGACGCCGGCGTGGCGGCGGCCGCGGAAGCCGGCGATCTCGCCGGTCAGGTCGACGCTGACGCTTTCGGTGCGCAGCCGCGCGGGCACGCCCGCCTTGAGACGCAGCTGATTGAGACGCGTGCCCGACCGCACCAGGACCGAGAAGGTCTGCGGCGCGATCTCCATGTAGAGCGGCCCGTCGTAGCCCTCGTCCACGTCGTCGAAGGCGTCGCCGAAATCGGTGATCACCCGGACGAAGACGTCCACCCGGCCGGTGGAGCTCTTGGGATTGGCCCGCGCCGAGACGCCCTTGGGCAGCTTCACCCGCTCCTGCAGCTCGGCGGTATAGACGCAGCCGCGCTCCAGCACCGCCCCCTTGGTGAGGTCCAGCTCATGCATGGCCACTTCGGCGATCCGCTGACGCACCGTGCCGTGGCGGGGCAGGAACGAGGCGCGGACGCGCCAGGCCTTGCCGGCCAGGCGCAGGTCCAGGCTGGCGGGCTGCACCTGATCGACGTCGAACGGCGTCTCGGACGCAATGGCGCCGTTGGCGATCAGGGCTTCGATGGATTGGCAGGGCAGGATGCCCGGCGTGTTGAATGCGCTCATGGGCCGCGAACCCTTACCCCAGAACCGCCGCGTGGCAAGGCTTGGCGCGGCCCGCGTCGAGGGGAAATGGAACCGCTTGCAGGAAAGCGGCCCTTGACGCCCGCAGGCGCCCGGCGTTCAAGCGGCGTCCTGTTCTGGCAAGGAGGCCACGATGGCTGAAGACCCGCGCGACTGGGAAATCGAGACCCGAGCGGTGCGCGGCGGCCTCATGCGCACCGAGCACGGCGAAATCTCCGAAGCCCTCTTCCTGACCCAGAGCTTCGCCTACGACACTGCCCAGTCGGCAGACGAGCGGTTCGCGGGCAATGCGCCGGGCTTCATCTACCAACGCTTCGGCAACCCCACGACGCAGATGTTCGAGGACCGGCTGGCGCTGCTGGAAGGCGCCGAGCAGTGCAAGGCCACGGCCTCGGGCATGGCGGCGGTGCAGCTGTCGCTGATGGGCCTGCTGCGCGCCGGCGACCACCTGGTGGCGGGGCGCGCGCTCTTCGGCTCCTGCCGCTGGATCGTCTCGGAGTGGCTGCCGCGCTTCGGTGTCGAGACCACCTATGTGGACGCCACCGACCTGGAGGCCTGGAAGAACGCGGTCCGGCCCAACACCAAGGTCTTCCTGGTGGAGAGCCCGGCCAACCCGCTGCTGGAGGTGACCGCCATCGGCGCGGTGGCCGAGATCGCGCACGCGGCCGGCGCCAAGCTGGTGGTGGACAACGTCTTCGCCACTCCGCTCTTCCAGAAGCCCTTGGCCCTGGGCGCCGACATCGTCGTCTATTCGGCCACCAAGCACATCGACGGCCAGGGTCGGGTGCTGGGCGGGGCCATCTTGGGCGCCGCCGAGCTGATGACCGAAGCCTACAAGGACATGCACCGTCACTGCGGGCCGGCGCTGTCGCCCTTCAACGCCTGGGTGCTGCTCAAAGGTCTGGAGACCCTGGACCTGCGCGTCCGCAAGCAGACCGACAACGCCGGCAAGGTCGCCGACGCGATCGCCGCCCACCCCAAGGCCCGCCGCACCCTCTATCCCGGCCGCGCCGACCATCCGCAGGCGGCGATCATCGCGAACCAGATGACCGGCGGCGGCAATGTCGTGGCCTTCGACCTGGGCGACCGGGCGGCCGCCTGGCGCTTCCTCGACGCCCTGCAGATCGTCGACATCTCGAACAACTTGGGCGACGCCAAGTCCATGGCCACGCACCCCTGCACCACCACCCACCGCTCCATGCCCGAGGCCGAGCGCCTGGAAATCGGCCTCACCGAAGGCTGGGTGCGGATGAGCGTCGGCCTGGAAGGCCCGGGCGACTTGGTGCGGGATGTGTCCCGCGCGCTGGACGCGGCCTAGTCAGAAATTCCTCCCCATCGGTGGAGGTGTCGCCGCAGGCGACGGAGGGGGTCCGCTCAGACCGTTGAGGACCCCCTCAGTCGGCATTCGCCGACAGCTCCCCCGAAGGGGGAGCAACTGTTCGGCCTAAGCCGTCTCCAGCTCCTCTGGCGCGATCGCATATACCCGGCTGCAGTACTCGCAGGTGACGTGGATCTTGCCGTCGTCCTCGACCATGTCCTCGCGCTCGGCGCGGTCGAAGGACTTCAGCACCGTCTCGATGCGGTCCTGGTTGCAGCGGCAGAAGGCGCGCAGCGGCTTGGAGCCGAACACCCGCACGCCGTCCTCGTGGAACAGGCGGAACAGCAGTTTGTCCGACGCCAGCTCTGTGTCGAGCAGCTCGTCCTCGCCAATGGTCTCGAAGAACGCCTGGGTGCGAACCCAGGCCTCCATGGTGTCGCCGCGCGCATCGTCGGCGGCGATGTACTGGATCATGAAGCCGCCGGCCCGCCAGCCGCTCTCGGTCCGCCCGACCGCCAGCCGCACGCGGGTCGGCGTCTGTTCGGACTGGGCGAAGTACTGCTCGGCGCAAAGGGCCAGGGTCTCGCCGTCGATGGACGTGATCCCCTGGTAGCGGTCCATGTCGTTGCCCTGGTCGACGGTCATCATGAAGACCCCGTCGCCCAGCAGGGTCCTGGCGCCCGGCCGCAGGAAGCCGGTGGAGGCGGCGGCCACCTCCTCGGCGTCATAGCGGCAATAGCCCCGCAGGCCGCCCGAGGTGTCGTAGTCGGCGACGACGTAGCGGACGGGACCGGCGCCGCGGGCCTCCACGATCAGCCGGCCCTCGAACTTCAGGTTCGAGCCCACCAGGGCCGCCAACGCGCAGGCCTCGCCCAGCAGGTTGGCCACCGGCTCGGGATAGTCGTGGCCGGAGAGGATCTGCTCGATCGCGGGGCCCAGCCGGGCCACCCGGCCGCGCACGGGCTCACCCTCGATCTGGAACGCGCCGACGAGGTCGTCGGGAATGGTCGTGTCAGGCATGGGGCGCAATATAG
>JAIXTR010000106.1 GCA_027483845.1 Caulobacteraceae bacterium
CCGCCTCCTCCCGAACCTCAAGCCAGTCGTCCTGGTCCGCCGCCAGGGCGTCGCGTCGCACGCCGGAGGCCAGGGCCGCCGCATAGGCCTGCTTCATCTGGCGATCCATCGCCGCCAGCCGCCCATCGCGGCACACCATCTCACGCGCCCGGGTCGGAGCGTCGCGGCAGTCGTAGCCCGTCCGAAGGGGCGCCGGGGCCACCGTGTCGGCGTCGCGGGCGACCGGCGCCTGGGCGACCTCCCGCGGCGGGGGCGGCGCCAGGTCGAGCCTCGGCGTCTCGCGCGGCGCCGGCTCGGGCGGCGGGCCGAACTGCGGCGAACCGGCTCGCTCGCCATAGCTCTGGGTCGTCGCGGCGACACCGACGGATGGCGTCAGGACCTCCAGCTTCTCGGAACTGGGCGGCGGTTGCGGGGCCGGGGTCGCGGCCGCGACCTCGACGTTCATCGGCTCGGCGGCCGCCATGGCCGCCGCCTCGGACGTGGGTCTCGACGGCGCCGGCGCGGATCCGCCGGTCCTCGCCAGGATGACGCCTGCGCCAAGCACGGCGGCTAGGCCAACCGCCACGGCGACCTTGCCCAGGTACCGGTCGCCGCGCGGCGCGGCTTGGGGACCAAATGCGTCGATCTCCGGCGCCTCGGCCCACGCCGGCGGCGGCTCGCGCCGCGGATCGGCCTCGGGAATCGGGGCGCCTGCGGCGTCGCGGGGCGTGTCATCCGCATTCGCCTGGAAGCCCGGGAACTGCGGTGGCGGCGTCCGGTCGTTCGCGTCGTCTGATGGCATGTCCAAGGCTCGTGTCTCTGGTCCCTCGTCGTCTCAATCGACGGCGCCGCCCGTCGGTTGCGTCGTCGGCACCATGATCGCCCCATCCGCGGGTCACGATGGACGATCGCAACCCAGGCGGGAAGTGGAGCAACTGAAGATTATGGAAAGTGGGAATTCTCACGAATTCTCACCCAATCGGCCCCCATGTCTTCACAGACCTTCAATAAGACCCATGTCATCTGATCAGCCGTCGAACATCCGAGCGCCTGGACTGATCCGTGAAGCCGAAGCACGTCCATAAGCCCTACCGAAGCCTCACGGCGCTCAACAAGACGGCCTCGACCACCCGTGTCCTCAACCTGGCCGCTGTGATGCACAGTCACGGCGCGACGCCCGAGCATGCGGCGGCGCCGTTCTTCCAATCGATGCTGCTGAACCGCAGCCTGGTGCTGAAACATCGCCTCCGCGCCGACGACCCCGAGTTGCTGATGGGCCGGCAGGGTACGGCGACCAAGGTGATCATCCCCTTCGATCCGCGAAACCTGGGCGCCGGCGGCGCATCGTTCCTGGTGGGCGAGAAGGGCTGGCTGGAACTGGTCGAGGAGATTTCGGACAACGAGGAGAACTTCCGCCGCGACCGCGCGATGCTGGAATGCCTGTCAGAGCTGCCGTCGTTCGATCCCTTCCTGCTGCGCGAGCATCTGCGCCGCCGGAACTTCCACCCCGCCGACTGCTACTTCACCATCTCGGCCAACGACCGCGAGCAGATGCGCCGCTTCGTCCAGGTCGAGATCGGCAAGCTGATCCAGCTCGCTTACAATGGCCAGTCGGTCTCGGAAGGCAGCACGATCAAGATGGTCGAGATGCTGCTGGCGTCCGACATGGACGACCGCCTGGAGCCCCTGCGCCTGACCCTGCGCCTCGAGGGCGAGGCGTACCGCGAGGGCATCTTCAGCTGGAAGGGGTTCCTCTACTACAAGTGGGCGCTCAACGACCTGATGATCTCCTTGCGCCAGGTGATCGCCGAGATCGGCAAGCTGGAACTGGCCGACAGCACCAGCCACGAGCTGACCGCCTTCGTCCATCAGTCGCGCACCCGGTTGCAGATCACCATCCAACGGCGCTGCCGCGACGTCGCCCAGACCCTGAAGATCTATGACGAGGCGTTCGCCAAGCTGACCCAGGCCGGCGACGCGGTGGCCTTCCGCGACTTCCTGCTCAGCGCGCCGGCCATGTTCCTCGAACTGGGCGAGCGGGTGGGCATGATCTCCCACATCGCCAGCTTCTGGCGCTACCGCTTCCCGCCCGGCGCCTCGTTCCGCGCCAAGTCCGACGACGTGCTGGACCTGCTGCAGGATTTCGAGACCGGCCTCGCGCAGCCGTCGATGTACCTCGCCGCCTGAGCCGGTTGACAGCGCCGACCGCTTCGCCGCACGACCGGCGCCTTGAGGGGGGGCTGAATCCATGCTGTCCGACGGCTATCACGACGTCGATCCGCACAAGATCGTCACGGTCGAAACCTCCCTCCAGATGTTCGCTCGGCCGCCCGCGCGGCCGGCGTCGCCACCCGCCGACGCCCGCCTGGTGCGGCTCGAGAACGTCGCCGCCGCGGAATACCTGGACCTCTACCGGGCCGTCGGGCGCGACTGGCTATGGTTCATGCGCCTGGCGCTCAGCGAGGCGGACCTGCTCGCCATCGTCCGCGACCCCAAGGTCGAGGTCTATCGGCTGGAGGCCCCGGGCGGCGTCGGCATCCTGGAGCTGGACTTCCGCGAACCCGACGAATGCGAACTGGCCTTCTTCGGCCTTTCGCCGGGTCTGGTCGGAACCGGCGCCGGCCGCTGGCTGATGGAACAGGCTCAGGATCTCGCCTGGTCGCGTCCGATCAAGCGCTTCTGGGTCCACACCTGCACCCTCGATGCCCAGGGCGCCGTGGCCTTCTACATGCGCTCCGGGTTCGTGCCCTTCCGTCGCAAGGTCGAGATCACCGACGACCCGCGCCACCTCGGCCGCTCGCCCAAGGACTCAGCCCTGCACTTCCCGTTGATCGAGGGCTGAAGCGGCCCAATCTCCGCCACAAACAACGCTCCTGATCACGCATCCGTGATCGGGGGTGCGAATGAGGATTGTCGTGTTGATGGCCGCCGCCGTTGCGGCGCTCGGGGTGGCGGGTTGCCAGAAGGCGGATGAGAAGGCGCCGATCGCGGTGAACGGCCCGCGCGGTCGCTATGTCGGGGTTGGCATATACGGCGCAGGTCAGATGTGGTCGCAACTGGTCCGACCCGCCGAGACCGCCGCTGATCCAGCGTCGGCGCGGCTGGACGACGACGAGCAGATCATCGTACTGCTGGACACCGCCACCGGCGAGCTTCGCCAGTGCGGCAACCTCAGTGGCCATTGCATTGGGCTGAACCCCTGGGCCCAGCCGTTGGCGAAGGGCCTGGGCACGCCGGCGAGACTGTTGAAGCACGCCCGTGACCTAGCGATGGAAGCCGCAAAGCCACCTGGCTGAGACGCGCCGGCGCGCCACGTCCGTCTCAGTCCCCCGCCAACTGCCGCCAGCCCACGGCCCGCACGCGCTCCGCCCCCAGCGCGCCGGCCAGAGGCGGTCGCACGAACATGCCGGCGAAGGCCACGTCGCGCACGTTCAGGCCGCCCGCATAGGCGCCGAACGCCGGCAGGATGACCCGCTCCCCGTCGCTGACGAAGCAGCGCCGCCGCACGGTCCCGCGCGGCGCACGGACCTTGGCCGCCGGGTGCAGGTGCCCGGCCACCTCGCCGGGCTGGGGGCCGGCCTGGGGCTCGTGGCGCAGGACCAGGCCCGCCACCGCGATCTCGTCCGCCGTCTCGCCGGGCAGCGCCTGAGGCCCGTCCGCGTCGTGGTTGCCCACCACCCAGACCAGCGTGCGGCCCGCCGCGAGAGCGCGCAGGCGATCGGCGTCGTCGGCGGCCAGCCGGCCCTCCGACTTGCGGTCGTGAAACGTGTCGCCCAGCAGCACGACGACCGCCGGCGCGAGCGCCACGATCTCCGCCTCCAGCCGTCGCAGCGTCTCGCGCGTGTCGTACGGCGGCAGCATCTGGCCTCGCGCGGCGTAGGACGACCCCTTCTCCAGGTGCAGGTCGGCGACGATCAGCATCCGCTCGCCCGCCAGCCACAGGGCGCCCGAGCATCGCATCAGCACCTCGGTCCCGCGCACGCCCAGGCGCAGCCCCCCGCAGTCGCTGACGGCGAACCGGTAGGCAAATGGGATACTCACGTCGTTCACAACATCGCCTCTGCGATCAGGTCGTCTTCGGCCTCGGCCAGGATCATCTCGCCCGCCTGGCCCGGCGAGCGCTCCTTGCCGATCTCCAGCAGGATCGGCACCGAGAAGGGCGACAGGTGCTCCAGCGGCGCATGACGGATCCGGCCGCGGATCCGGGCCAGCATGTCGCCCAGCCGCGCCACGTCGATGAGGCCCGTCGCCGCATCGGCCCGGGCGCAGCGCAGCAGCAGGTGGTCCGGCTCATGCCGCCGCAGCACGTCGTAGATCAGGTCCGTGGAGAAGGTGATCTGGCGCCCCGTCTTCTGTTGCTCGCCCGGGAACCGCTTCTCGATCAGGCCGGCGATGATCGCGCAGCCCTTGAAGGCGCGCTTCATCATGAAGCTTTCCGAGAGCCACGCCTCCAGGTCGTCGCCCAGCATGTCCTGGTCGAACAAGGCGTCGAAATCCAGGCCGTCCAGCGGATTGAGCGCCCAGATCGCCATCGCATAGTCGTTGCAGACGAAACCCAGCGGCCCCACGCCCAGCCGCTCGAGCCGTCGCGTCAGCAACATGGCCAGGGTCGTGTGGGCCAGCCGCCCCTCGAAGGGGTAGACGACCATGAAGTTGCGTTTGCCGCGCGGGAACGTCTCCAGCAGCATCTCGTCCTCGCCGACGATCAGCGAGCGGTCCTTCTGCGC
>JAIXTR010000139.1 GCA_027483845.1 Caulobacteraceae bacterium
GACGACGTGATCGTGCGCGTCTGCTATTTCATCTTGCCCCGCCCGCTGAGAGCCACGCTCTGCCCCCACCCCACGCTCTTCCGCGCTGCGGTGCTGGGGCCGGACGACCACCGGATGGCGATCTATGCCGACGATGCCGACGCACGGCGGCGCCTGGGCTCAGTCGGCAAGCCGTTGCCGACCCTGGAACTGGAGATCCGCGATCCGGACGGTCGGCCGCTGGGACCGAACCAGTCCGGCGAAATCCACGTGCGCGGCGAGCAGGTCAGCGGCGAGTACGCCCATCGCAAGGCCGTGCGGGACGACGGCTGGTTCGCCACCAACGACGGCGGCTGGATGGATGAGGCCGGCTATCTGTTCGTGGAGGGCCGGCTGGACGACGTGATCGTGCGCGGCGGCGAGAACATCTCGCCCGGCGAGATCGAGGACGTGCTGCGCGAACACCCGCAGGTCGCCGACGTCGCGGTCCTGGGCCTGCCCGACGACCACTGGGGGGAAACGGTCGCCGCCGCGGTCGTGCTCAAAGACGCTGCCGCGACCCCCGCCGACCTGGCCGCGTGGGTGCGCGAACGCCTGCGGTCCACCAAGACGCCGGAGATCTGGGCGATCCGCGAGGCCCTGCCCTACAACGACACCGGCAAGCTGCTGCGCCGCCAGCTCAAGGCGGAGATGACGGCCGCGCCCGGGCCCGCGTGAGGCGCGAGAAGGGCCCGCGATGGCGTCTAGTCTCCTCGCCGACCTGACCGACCTGGGCGGCGCGGGGGTGGTCGTCACCGAGATCGGCGTGGATCCGCCGCCGCTCCGCGCGACGCCGGGCGTCGTGCAGGTGGGCGTGCATCGCACGGGGCCGGTCCCTGGCGGCGGTCTCGATCCCTTCGATATCCTGCTGTCGTCGGACCCCGCGGCGCCAGGACCCTGGGTGGGCTTCGCCGCCCACCGCCTGGACGCCGTCATCGCGGAGCTAAAGGCAGCCGTGGCCGCCCAGCCCGTCGCCGCGGCGGTCGCGGCCCAGGTGCTGCGGACCAGCCTGGAGGTCAGTTTCGAGCAGGCGCTGGTGGCGGAGTCCCTCGCCTATTCGATGTTGCTGGCCTCGGCGGGCTTCCGGCAGTGGCGGGCCGCCAACCCGCCGCGCGAACGGGCCCCGGACCCCGCGCCGCGCGTGCTGATCGACGCGGGCCGGACCCTCGACCTGCGCCTGAACCGCCCCGACGCCCGCAACGCCTTCGACGCCCGGATGCGGGATGAACTGGCCGAGGCGCTGGGCTTCGCCCTGGACCACCCCGACGCGCCGCCCGTCAGCCTGACGGGGGCCGGCCCCGCCTTCAGCGCCGGCGGCGATCTGGACGAGTTCGGCCGCGCCGACGATCCGGGCCAGGCCCATCTGATCCGCACGCTCCGGTCTCCGGCCCGGCTGGCCCATGACCTGGGCGAGCGGCTGACGGTCACCTTGCACGGCGCCTGCGTGGGGGCCGGCATCGAGATTCCCGCCGCCGCGGCGCGGGTGGCGGCCCGTCCCGGCGCGCACTTCCGCCTGCCGGAGGTGTCCATGGGTCTGATCCCCGGCGCCGGCGGGACGGCCAGCCTGCCGCGCCGCATCGGGCGGCGCCGCGCCTGCTACATGGCCCTCTCCGGCGCGGAGATCGATCTGGCCACCGCCCTGGCCTGGCGGCTGGTGGATGGGGTGGAGGTGTGAGCCCGATCGCCAAAACGCTCGGAAAGTCTTCCCGCCTCGTCGCGGACCTGACCGCGGCGCGCGGCCGGCGGGTGGACGTCGCGGCGCTGGGTATCACAGACCGCCAGGGTGAGCTGCCGTTGGGCCCCGCGGGCGGGCTGGCCTCGCCCAACGGCGCCTGTCGCATGTTCCGCGCCGCGGACGGCTGGATGGCGGTGAACCTGGCCCGCGACGAGGACCACGATCTCATCCCCGCCTGGCTGTGCTGCGAGGCCAGCGGCGACCCATGGCAGCTGATCGACGACCATGGCCCGTCTCGTCGCTGCGATGAGCTGGTCGCCCAGGCGATCCTCCTGGGCCTTCCCGCCTGTCGCGTCGGCGAGATGGGGTGGGGCGACCCTGAGCCTCTTCTCATTCTCAACCGGGACTGGGCGTGGGGCGTGGGGCGCGCGGCGCCGAAGGTCGTAGACCTGTCGGCGCTCTGGGCCGGACCGCTCTGCGGCGCGATCCTGGCTGCGGCTGGCTGCGAGGTGACGAAGGTGGAAAGCACCCGCCGCCCGGATCCCACGCGCCGCGCCGCGCCGGCCTTCTACAGCCGGCTGAACGGCGGCAAGACCGAACTGGCGCTCGACCTCACGGACGCAGGTGATCGGGCGCGTCTGCTGGCGCTGGTGCTGGAGGCGGATGTGGTCATCACGAGCGCGCGGCCCCGTGGCCTGCGTTCGATCGGCCTCGATCCGGAAGCGATCCTGCGGGCGCGGCCCCTGACATGGGTGGCGATCACAGCCTATGGCCTTTCGGGCGCCACGTGGAGGGACCACCCGTGGACCACGCGGGTGGGCTTCGGCGACGACACCGCAGCCGCAGGCGGGCTTGTGAGCTGGACCACCGACGGTGAGCCGCGGTTCCTGGGCGACGCCCTCGCGGACCCGCTCACCGGCGTCGCGGCGGCCGCCAGCGCGCTGCGGGTGTTGGATGGCGGCCGCGCGACGGTGGTCGACGCGGGGATGGCGCCGATCGCCTGGCGCGCCGCCCAGGCAGGGAACGCACGGGTCCGGCCATGACCCTCACGCTACGCAACGTCGAGATCGACGGCCGTAGGGGTCTGGACGTCCGGATCTCCGACGGCCGCATCGCGGAGATCGGCGTCGGCCTGCGCGGACCTCGGGAGATCGACGGGCGGGGCGGGGCGCTGATCCCCGGCCTCTGCGACCACCACATCCACCTGTTCGGCCTGGCCGCCCGCGCGGAATCCGTGACCCTGGATCAGGTCGCGGCGGCGACACGGAGCCGGCCGCCCGGCGCCTGGATCCGGGTGCTGGACTATCACGAGAGCCAGGCGGGCGAGCTGACGCGGGCCGAGCTCGACGCCCTGGCGCCCCGCCATCGTCTGCGGGTGCAACATCAGACCGGATCCCTCTGGGTGTTCAACAGTCTGGCGCTCGACGCCCTGGGCGAGGGCGACGATCCGCCGGGTCTGGAGCGCGCGACGGGCCGTCTGTGGCGCGGCGACGCGTGGCTGCGTGATCGCATCGGCCTCTCGCCGCCGCCCCTGGCGCCGATCGGCGCGCAACTGGCGGCCTATGGGATCACCGCCCTGACCGACGCCAGCGTCACGACGGACCCTGGGGCGGCCGCGCGCCTCGCCGAGGCGCATCGGTCCGGCGCCTTGCCCCAGCGCCTGACCCTGATGAGCGGCGGACCCCTGACGGCGCCGGCCGATGGGGCCTTCGCTGTCGGGCCGGTGAAGGTGCTGCTGGACGACCACAGCCTGCCCGACTTCGACGACTTCGTGGCCCGCGTCGCCAGCGCCCGCCGCCAGGGCCGCAACGTGGCCGTCCACTGCGTCACCGCCGCCGAACTTGCCATGACGCTGGCGGTGTTTGAGGCGGCCGGTTCCCAGGTTGGCGACCGGGTCGAGCATGGCGGCGTCATCCCCGCCGAGGCTGTGCCGGTGCTGCAGCGACTGGAGCTGACGGTGGTCACCCAGCCGGTCTTCATCGCCGAACGCGGCGACCGCTACGCCGCCGAGGTTGCGTCTGGCGACCAGCCCGATCTCTACCGCTGCGCCAGCCTGCTCGCGGCCGGCGTGCCCGTGGCGGCCAGTTCCGATGCGCCCTACGGCTCCGCCGACCCTTGGGCCGGGATCGCGGCGGCCGTGCATCGACGCAGCCGGGAAGGCGTGCGGCTGGGGGCCGACGAGCGGATCGACGCCCGCCGGGCTCTTGGCCTCTACCTTGACGATCCCGCCGCGCCGGGCCGCAGGTTACGTCGCGTCGTGGTGGGGGCGGCGGCCGACCTCTGCCTGCTGGACGCGCCGCTTCACGAGGTTTTGGCCACGCCCGACGCCCGCCACGTCCGAGCGACGCTCATCGCTGGGCGAGTCGTTCACGACCGGTAAACACCACTTATGACCCGATAGAGGAGAACGAATCACGCATTTCTGCGGCCTCGGGGAGATCAGTATCCTCTCAGCCACTGCGTCCGGCGGCATTTTCGAAACGGACATTCCCGCCCGCGGCGTCATGCTGGACGCTTCTGTTCACGGGCGGGTTGGGACGATGCTCAAGGCCTTTACGCAGCATCCGAAGACGGTCGGCGAGACCTATTTCGAGCACCTGGGGTCGGCCTTCGGTTTCGCTGCGACCATGGCCGTCGGCGCTGTCGCCTGCCTGCTGCACGGGCTGTTCCCCTTTGCCTTTCAGTCCTCCGGCAGCCGGCGCATCCGTGAGCTGCACGAGCGCATGGTCACCCACCGGACGGCGCCGAAGACCACGCGTAAGCTTCCGACCTGGGCGCCCGGCCTCATCGTGGCGCTGGTTCTCACCGGGGCCGCCACCGGGATCGCCACCCTGGTCCACGCGCCGGTGGCGCCCTTCGCCCTGGTCGCGGGCTTCCTGATCGCGGCGCCTCTGGCCGGCCGCCTGGACCTGACGCCCGGTCTGAAGGTCGCCGAACGGCCCCTGTTGCGCGCGGGCGTCGCCCTGCTGGGCCTGCGGATCGCCCTGGGCGACATCGCGCACCTGGGTGTCCAGACTCTATTGCTGGTGCTCGCCTGCGTGGCCCTGACCCTTGGCCTCGGCTCGCTGATCGGACGCGCGTTCGGCCTGCCGCGCGGCTTCTCCATGCTGTCGGCCAGCGCCACCGCCATCTGCGGAGCCTCCGCCGCCATGGCCGTGGCCTCGGTGCTGCCCAAGGGCCCCGAAGCCGAGCGCCAGACCGGCTATGTCGTCGCGGTCGTGGCCACCCTGTCGACCCTGGCCATGCTGGCCTATCCGGCTCTGGCGCATCTGGCGGGCCTGCCGCCCGAGGCCGCCGCGATCTTCCTGGGCGCCTCGATCCACGATGTGGCCCAGGTCGCAGGCGCCGGCTACTCCGTCTCGCCCGCCGTCGGCGACATGGCGGTGACGGTCAAGCTGGTGCGGGTGTCGCTGCTGGCGCTGGTGGTGACCGCGGTCGCCCTGTCGTTCGCCGGCGCGGCGCGCGCCGAGGGCCAGTCGCTGGGCCGCGCCGCCCTGCTGCCTGGCTTCGTCATCGTCTTCTTCGTCCTGGCGGCGTTGCGCTCCACCGGCGTGGTCCCGACCCAGGTGCTTCCGGTTACGACCTTCGCGTCCAACCTGCTGATCGGGGCCGGCGTGGTGGCGGTCGGCGCCAAGACCTCCATCGCCGGTCTGCGGTCGATGGGCTGGCGGCCGCTCGCGGCCCTCGGCTGCCAGACCGCCCTGCTGTGCGGCCTGGCCTTCGGGGCGGCGACGCTCACCGCGTAGCGTCTACCAGATCTTCACGCGCTGCTCGGGCGGCACGTAGAGCTTGTCGCCGGGCTTGACGTCCCAGGCCGTGTACCAGCCGGGGATGTTCCGGATCGTCCCGTTGACCCGGTAGTAGGCGGGCGAGTGCGGGTCGGTGACCACCTGCTGGCGCAGGGCCTCGTCGCGGCTCTTCTCGCGCCAGACCTGGGCCCAGCCCAGGAACACCCGCTGGTCGCCGGTCAGGCCGTCGATCACCGGCGCGGGCTTGCCCTTCAGCGAGGTGCGATAGGCGTCGAGGGCCAGGCTGAGCCCTCCGTTGTCGCCGATGTTCTCGCCCATGGTCAGGCCGCCCTGCACCTTGGCGCCGGGCAGGGGCTCGAAGGCCGAATACTGGGCGCCCAGCCGATCGGTCTGCGCCTTGAACTTGGCCGCATCCTCCGCCGTCCACCAGTCGCGCAGCACGCCGTCGCCGTCGGACTTGCGGCCCTGGTCGTCGAAGCCGTGGCTGATCTCGTGGCCGATCACCCCGCCGATGCCGCCGTAGTTGATAGCGGGGTCCGCGTCGGGATCGAAGAAGGGCGCCTGCAGGATCGCGGCCGGGAAGACGATCTCGTTGTTGGCGAAGTTGTAGTAGGCGTTGACCGTCTGCGGGGTCATCCCCCACTCGGCCTTGTCCACGGGGCCGTTCAGCCGCGCGACCTGGCGCCGCCACTGGAAGGCGGTGGCCCGCTCGACGTTGCCGTAGAGGTCGTCGGGCTTAAGCTCCAGCTTTCCGTAGTCGCGCCACTGCGTCGGA
>JAIXTR010000254.1 GCA_027483845.1 Caulobacteraceae bacterium
AACCTGGAGATTATCCCAGCCGATCAGCTCGATCTCGACAGCGCGACCTTGCGGAAGAAGTAGCCCGGAGCCGCGCGCCCAACAGTCCAAAGCCCAGGATCATCAACGCCCAGGTCCCAGGTTCCGGAACCGGCGTGGTGATGGGCGGCTGCGGAGTCGGGGGACCCGGCGGTGGCCCCACCACCGGCGGCTCGACTCCTGGCGGACCGATCGGCGGCTCGACAACGGGCGGGCCTACGACCGGCGGCTCCGTCACGGGGGGCTGGGTCACGGGGGGTTCCGTCACGGGCGGCTCCACCACCGGCGGTCCGACAACCGGCGGCTCGGTGACAGGCGGCGTGACGGGGGTCGTTCCAGGTCCGCCCGGGGACACGCCGCCGTCCGGGAAATCGGTCCCGGGGAAGTCCGTTCCCGGGAATCCCGGGCTGCCAGGGATGCCCGTGTCCGTGTCGCTCGGGATGGACGCGACCCCGGTGTCCGGCTCGGTCCGCGCCATCGCCAGTCTCGGCGGCGTCACCAGCGCCGAGGGGCCCGTTTCGCAGACTTCGCTCGCAATCAGGGCATAGGCCAACGGCGTCGCAAGCTCGCGCGCCGCCACAGGCATGGGGGTCGGGGTGGGATAGGCCCTGACAGGCGCTACGGGTTTGGCGGCCCGGCGCGCGACCACGGACGGTTTGCGAGCGACACGGTGCGCCGAGGCCTTGCGCACCGGTCGAGCCTTGCGGACGCCGGTGACGGCAGCCTTCGCCACCCGGGGGCGCGCGGGCTTCCCGACAGCTCTCGCTGCCGGCCGGGCTCGCGCCATGTTCGCGCGATAGGCCGGCGCAGGCGCGGCGGCGGGGGCGGCGATGGGCAGGCGGCTCATCTGCTGAACGCATTCGGCGCGCGTAACGTCGGGGATACCGCAGGCGGCTGCGAGTAACGCGACCGCTAAAGTCCCAGACCGGACACGCATCGTACGGACGCCTACGCAACAACTGGTGAGACACGACATTTGGCGTGATGAACCGACCGTCAGCGTGACGGTTCCCAAGGACACGCTGGCCTCAGGATTTATTTGCGTCCACGAAACCGCGGACAGACAGTCGGCGTTAGTTAGAGGGATTCGCGCAATATTCAATCCGCAGGGGAATTTTCTTCAGCCAGAAGTTGTGGTCCATCGGCCTAGGTCGCGCTCCCGACCCATGAGAGCCAAGCCGGCGGCGATCGATTCCAGCTCTGCCCCCGTTTCGATCCGGGAGGCGTCGAACCGACGACCGAAGATCGCCCGGACCGCGGGGACCAGGGACGACCCGCCGGTGAGGAACACCTTGTCGATGGCCTCCGGCGCCAGTTTGGCGTCGGCGAGCGCCGCGTCGACGGCCGCCTCGATCTGCGACAGCTCCGGCGCGATCCAGCCTTCGAACATATGGCGCTCGACGTCCCTGACGATGGCGATGGAGCCGGCTTCGAATCGGAACTCCGCCGCCGTCTGCGAGGACAACGCCTCCTTCAGCTTCGAGACGGCGCGGTAAAGGCGATACCCGTAGTTTTCGTCCAGCGTTTCGACCAGACGCGCGATCTTCTCAGGCTCGACCGCGTCGCGCTCCAGCTTGCGGATCTCCCGCATGTCGCGGCTGGCCCGCAGCATGGCGAGCTGGTCCCAGCGGGCGAAGGCCGCATAGTAGCGGTTGGGCACGGGCAGCACCTTGCCCAGGCTGGTGTAGCTGGACCCTTTGCCCATCTCCGGCGACACGAGCTGGTCGATGATGCGGTAGTCGAAGGCGTCGCCCGCGACCCCGACCCCGGCGCGGCCCAAGGGCACGGCCCGCATGTCGCCGCCATGCCGCTCGAACCGGATGATCGAGAAGTCCGACGTCCCGCCGCCGAAGTCGCCCACCAGCACGGTGGCGTCCTGCTTGAGCTCTCGGGCGAAGAAGAACGCCGCGCCGACGGGCTCGTAGGCGTAGCGCACGTCCTTGATCCCCATGCGATGGAAGGCGGTGTCGTAGCGCGAGAGCGCCAGCGCCTCGTTGGGCGCGCCGCCGACGAAGCGGACCGGTCGCCCGACGATCACCCGCTCGGGCAGGGTTGCAAGGCCGTCGCCGGCGTACTCGCGCACCTTGAGAAGGAACGTCGAGAGCAGGTCTTCGAACCGATATCGGCGGTTCAGGATCTGGGTCTCGGTGAAGCTCTCCTGGGCCGCGAAGCTCTTGAACGACTGGATGAACCGCGTCTCGGCCGGATCTTCGGCATAGGCCTCGATCGCCCAAGGTCCGGCGGCGATGGCGCGCTCTGTCGGATGGTCGCCGGGCGCCTGGAAGGACAGGCAGGAGCGGAACGCGAACAACGTCCCGTCGTCGGGCGCCGGAAAGGTCACGAGCCGGGCGGGCCCGGACTCGTCGGCCAGGCTGAGGACCGTATTGGTGGTCCCGAAATCGATGCCGAGACTGTAGGCCACGCCGGTGCTCCCAACCCGCTCCCCGCACGGGGGAGAGGGCTTTTAGGAGCGAACCGCGATCATTGCAAAAGCCGCTACTCGGCGATCTCCACCAGCGGCCGGTCGTAGGCGCAGACGGTGGCCAGCTGCAGGATCTTCGACACCGAGGCGCCGAGCGGGCAGATCTGCACCGGCTTTTCCAGGCCCAGCAGGAGCGGCCCGATCACCTCGGCCCCGCCCAGGGACTTGATGAGCTGGGTGGAGATTGCGGCCGAATGGATGGCCGGCATGATCAGGACGTTGGCCGGGCCGGTCAGGCGCATGAACGGGTAGGCGCCGCGGCTCTCAGGCTCCAGCGCCAGTTCCGGCGGCATCTCGCCCTCGTACTCGAAGTCGATGCCGTCCATCTCGTCCAGCATGGCCACCGCGTCGCGGACGCGCTCCGACCGCTCGCCCATCGGGTTGCCGAAGGTCGAGTAGCTCATGAACGCCACGCGGGGCTCATAACCCAGGGTGCGGACAGCGCGGGCCGCCTCGATCGCGATCTAGACCAGTTCCTCGGCCAGTGGCATCTCTGTGATGTTGGTGTCGGCGATGAACAGGGTGCGGCCCTTGGCCATGACCACGCTCATGCCGATCACCCGGCCATCCGGCGCCGGATCGATGACGTTCAGCACCTCTTCCAGCACCTGGTCGAAGTTGCGGGTGACCCCCGTCACCATGCCGTCGGCGTGGCCCAGGGCGACCAGGGCGGCGCCGAAGCTGTTGCGGTCCTGGTTGATCAGGCGCTGCACGTCCCGGCGCAGGTAGCCCTCGCGCTGCAGGCGTTCGTAGAGATAGTCGACCGAGGCCTCGTTATGGTGCGAGACGCGGGCGTTCATGATCTCGATGCCCGCCTCGTCCGGCTCCAGGCCGGCGGCGCGCATGTTCTCGTGCACCAGCTCCTCGCGGCCCACCAGGATGGCCTTGCCCAGGCCCTGGGTCTGGAAGGCGTAGGCGGCGCGGATCACCGACTGTTCCTCGCCCTCGGCGAAGACGATGGTCCTCTGGGGGCCGGACAGGACCGCGCCCTGCAGCTTCTGGGAGAACGCCGCGGTGGGGTCCAGCCGCTGGGCCAGGATCGCGCGATAGGCGTCCATGTCGGCGATGGGCTTGCGCGCTACGCCGCTGTCCATCGCCGCCTGGGCGACGAAGGGCGGGATATAGGAGAGCAGGCGCGGATCGAACGGCGTCGGGATAATGTAGGTCGGGCCGAATTTGAGCTGGGCGCCGTGATAGGCCGCCGCCACTTCGTCCGGCACGTCCTCGCGGGCCAGCATGGCCAAGGCGTTCGCGGTGGCGATCTTCATTTCCATGTTGATCTGCCGGGCGCGGACGTCCAGCGCGCCGCGGAACAGGTACGGGAACGCCAGGACGTTGTTGACCTGGTTCGGATAATCGCTCCGCCCGGTGGCCACGATCGCGTCGGGGCGAACCTCGAAGACCTCCTCCGGCGTGATCTCCGGGTCGGGATTGGCCATGGCGAAGATGATGGGCTGGGGCGCCATCGACTTGATGTGCTCCTGGGTCAGAGCGCCCTTGGCCGACACGCCGATGAACACGTCCGCGCCATCCAGGGCCTCGGCGAGGGTGCGCTTGTCGGTATCGATGGCATGGGCGGACTTCCACTGGTTCATGTCCTCGCCGCGGCCGCGGTAGAGGACGCCCTTGCGGTCGACGGCGATGACGTTCTCATGCTTGACGCCAAGCGCCTTGATCAGGCCGAGCGTCGCGATGCCGGCTGCGCCAGGGCCGTTCAGCACGACCTTGATCTCCGACAGCTTGCGGCCGGTGATCTCGCAGGCGTTGATCAGGCCCGCGGAGCAGATGATCGCCGTGCCGTGCTGGTCATCGTGGAACACCGGAATATCCAGCAGCTCCTGCAGCTCGGTCTCGATCCGGAAGCAGTCGGGGCTCTTGATGTCCTCGAGGTTGATGCCGCCGTAGGTGACGCCGATGTTCTTGACGACGGTGATGACCTCGTCGGGGTCGGTGCAGACCATCTCGACATCGATGGCGTCCACGTCGGCGAAGCGCTTGAAGAGAACGCCCTTGCCCTCCATCACCGGCTTGGAGGCGAGCGCGCCCAGGTCGCCAAGACCCAGGATCGCCGTGCCGTTGGAGATCACCGCCACCAGGTTGCCCTTGGAGGTGTACTCGTAAGCCAGCTCCGGATCCTCGGCGATCGCCAAGACGGGCACGGCCACGCCGGGGGAATAGGCCAGCGACAGGTCCCGCTGGGTGCTCATGGGCTTGGTTGCGTGGATGCCGATCTTACCGGGCGTTGGGTAGCGGTGGAAACTCAGCGCTTCCTCGTCCGTAAAGGTGCGCTTCTCGACTTGATCCATACGTGTTCCGCCCCATTCCCTAGGCACAGTCATCTGGGAGGCGGCCAACCTATAGGCCCGCGTGCAGAGGGACAACGCTTGCTGGGGCCATGGGTCACCCTGCGGGCGCCGTTGCCGGCGGAACCTTCCCGGGGACCGAGGGTTCTGCTTGGCCGGGCGGGGGCTAAAGCAGATGGGAGCATGCTGCAGATGAACAAACGCCTCACCCTGACCGCCGCCGCTGTGATCGCCCTCAGCGCCGCACCGGCCCTGGCCCAGACACCCTCCACGACCACGGCTCCGATGCCGAGTACCGCGCCGATGCCGGCGACCACCGCGACGCCTCCGGCCACCACGCCATCCACGGGAACCCCGACCGGCACGACCCCGCCTGCCGCTGAACCTGGCGCCGAAGCGCCGGCGTCGAGCGGCGACACCACGGGCGCGACCAGCGCAGCGGCTAGCGGCGCCGACGTCAGCGTCACGGCCGGCATGGCGGTGAAGGACAACACCGGCGCGACCATCGGGTCGATCTCAGATGTGAAGACCGGCGCCGACGGCAAGACCACCGCGACCATCAAGATGGGCGCCGACACCTTCGCCGTGGACACCTCGGCCCTCGCGGTCGCCAGCGGCGCAGCCACCGTCAACGCCAGCCAGGCCGAGATCAAGGGCATGCTTAAGAAGAAGTAGGCCCGCATCGCAGGCCAACGAAGGGCGGTCCTCGGACCGCCCTTTTTCGTGCGCTCAGTTCGTCGGGGCCGGACCGCAAAGCAGCGTGACGGCGGCGGCGCCGATCGCCTTGAGTTCAGCCTCGCCCGCCCCCGTGCGTGAACGGACCGCCAGGGTGTGGAATGTGGCGCTGGCCATGGGGCCGGCCATCTCTGGCGTAACCCCCGGCGCGAGCTGCGTCGCGTCCTGTGCGAAGCGCGCCGTGAACAGGCCGTCGGTCTGCTGGATGAACGCCGCCAACATCTCGCGCGACGATGCGTCGTCCACGGCCTGGGTCACCGCCGTCCCGATCAGGAAGCAGCCTCGCTGACCCGCATCGCCGGCGCGGTAGAGATCGACCGTCCGGTCGAAGATGATTCCCAATAGCTGGCGCAAGGGCGCCTCTGCGCCGAGCGCCGCGCCCAACGCCGTCGTGGCCTCCGTGCGCGAACGATCCAGCGCGGCCAGATACAGCGCATGCTTGTCGCCGAACGCCGCGTAGAGGCTTGGCCGGTTTAGACCCGTCGCCGCCGCCAGGTCGTCCAGCGAAGTCGCCGCATAGCCCAGGTTCCAGAACACCGCGCGCGCCCGGTCGAGCACAACGTCGGGATCGAACGAGCGCGGCCTTCCCCGCGGGCGCGCCTCTTTTTGTACCATATCGCAATGAATCCTTGACCGCCGCTATTTTGTGCGAAACGGTATGAATATCAATCCCGCCCTGGAGGACGCCCCATGGATATCTACTTCTCACCCCTGGCCTGCTCGCTGGCTAGTCGGATAAGCCTCTATGAATCCGGGCAGACGGCCACGTTTCACCGGGTCGACACCAAGCTCGGCCGCACCGAAGGCGGCGATGACTACCGGCAGATCAACCCCAAGGGTTTGGTTCCGGCGCTCCGGACGGACGACGGCGCCGTCCTGACCGAGAACGCTGCGATCCTGCAGTACATCGCCGATCGTCGGCCCGACGTCGGCCTCGCACCCTCGGGATTCGGCCGCTACCAGCTTCAGCAGTGGCTGAGCTTCATTGGCTCGGAGCTGCACAAGACGGTGTTCACCCCCTTGCTCAGCCCAACCTGGCCCGCCGAGGGAAAGGTCAAGGCGAAGGCCGACGCAGTCTCGCGCCTGGCCTACCTGAACGACCACCTGATGGGCCGCGAATGGTTGCTGGACGACTTCAGCGTCGCCGACGCCTACTTGGCCGCCGTCCTGAACTGGAACCTGTCGGTGAAGTTGGACCTGACACCGTACCCGGCGATCCAGGCGTACCAGCAGCGCCTGACCGCACGTCCCGCCGTCGGCAGGGCGATGGCCGAAGAGTTCGCGCTGTTCCAACCGGCGTAGCCAGGCGACTTACCCCAATAGCCTCGACCGATACGAAAAAGGGGCTCGACCGTGGTCGAGCCCCTCTGAAGATCGATCCGGCGTCCGGGCTTAGCCCAGCATGTCCTTGATCGTGTCGCGTTCGCCGACCAGCTCGTCGTTGGTGATCTTGATCTTCGACTTGGCGAAGTCGTCCATTTCGTAGCCCGTCAGGACTTCATAGCCCGTGGCGGTGGTCTTCACCGGCATGCCGGCCCAGATGCCATCGGCAAAGCCGTAACGGCCCTGGCTCTCAACCGCAACCGAGTGGATGGCGCCCGGGGTCACCAGGTCGCGCACATGGTCGACCAGGGCGTTGGCGGCCGAGGCGGCCGAGGACACGCCCCGGGCCTCGATGATCGCCGCGCCGCGCTTGCCGACCGCCGGCAGGAAGTCGTTCTTCAGCCAGGCCTCGTCACCGATCACCTCGGCCGCGTCCTTGCCGCCGATCTTGGCGTGGGTGAAGTCCGCGAACATCGTCGGGCTGTGGTTGCCGTAGATGAACAGGTCGGTGACCTGATCGATCGAGACGCCGGCCTTTTGGGCCAGCTGGGCGCGGCCGCGGTTCTCGTCCAGGCGCACCATGGCCGTGAAGCGATCCTTCGGCAGGCGCTTCGCCTGGCTGGCCGCGATCATCACGTTGGTGTTGCAGGGGTTGCCCACCACGGCCACGCGGCAGTCGTCGGCGGCCACCTTGTCGATGGACTGGCCCTGGGCGATGAAGATCTTGCCGTTGTCCTTGAGCAGGTCGGCGCGTTCCATGCCGGGACCGCGGGGCTTGGAGCCCACCAGCAGGGCCCAGTTGGCGTCCTTGAAGGCCACGTCGGCCTCGCCGGTCAGGACCATGCCCTGCACCAACGGGAAGGCGCAGTCGTCGATCTCCATGGCCACGCCCTTCAGCGCCTTCTGAGGACCTTCGACCGGAATTTCGAGCAGTTGCAGGATAACCGGCTGGTCGGCGCCGAACATCTGGCCGGAGGCGATCCGGAACAGCAGGGCGTAACCGATGTTGCCGGCCGCGCCAGTGACCGCCACGCGAATGGGCGTTTTCGCCATGATACTGCTCCTTGGAGATCTGGTCTTGAAATGTCGCGGGTGCGTACCGCGTCGAGTGGGGAAGTGGAAGTCGGTTCCCGGCCCCGATAGCGCCGGATCGTAAAAATTCGAGGTATCTCTGGCCGATATCTGCGGCGCCCGTTGACGGCTCCCGAGCGATGCCGCACCGGCTGGGAATGATGTTCGCGCTGCATCCCGCCTTTCCCCCGACCTCCGAGGCCCTGGGCGACCTGGGGCTGAGCCACGCCCGGCTGCACACCGACGCCCGCTACGCCTGGATCGTCCTCATCCCGCGGATCCCGGGGGCGAGAGAGATCGAGGACCTGTCCGCCGCGGACCGGGCCGCGCTCACCGAGGAAATCGTGCGGGCAGGCCTGGCCGTGCGCGCTGTCGGCGCAGCGCTGCGTCGCCCTGTCGAGAAGCTCAACGTGGGTCAGCTGGGCAATCTGACACCACAGCTGCACGTGCACGTGGTGGGACGGCGCACAGATGACGCCGCCTGGCCCGGGCCGGTCTGGGGCGTGGGCGCAGCGCAGGCCTATTCGTCGGAGGCGCTGGCCGTGGCGATGGCGGCGGCGCGGGCGGCCCTGGGACTCTAGGGCGCACGCCGCGTCAGGCTGACGGACTCCTGCCGACCCGCTTCGGTCAGCTGGCCGGTCCACCGGCCGCCGTCCGGTCGAAGGGTGGCCGCCACCCCGTCGGCGAAGTGGAACGTCAGGCTCCCGCCCGCCCGGTCGATCGACTCGAAGAACCCCGAGGCGTCCAGCGCGCCGGCGCGGCGCAGGTCGCGCCAGGCGCCCTCGACGGCTCCGTTGCGATCGGTGAGCTGCACCGCGAAGAGCGCCTGGCCACCGGCCGCCAGCGTCCATCCGCCGTCCAGCGGTCCCAGGAAGCCCTGCACCGAGGCGGCCGACGAGCGCAGGCGGCTGTCATAGGCGGCCTCGGCGGGTGTCGGCGGCGCATCCGGACTCTTGCCCGTCTCGTTGATGAACACCGGCGCGGTGAGGGTCGGGCGCGGCGGAACGGTCGGACGGGGGGCCTGCGCCTCGGCCGGCAGAGTCGGGTCGGGCTCGACCGACGCACCCGTCGCGGCCGTGTCAGGCTCCTCCAGATCGGCGTCCTTCGGCAGCGGCCGCAGCAGGGCGTCGATCGGATCGGCCGGGGGGCGGGACCGGGCCGGCGCCTGCGCCAACGCCGGCGTCGCGACCAACGCGGCCAGGATCAGCGTGGCCGCACGACGCCTCATGCCGCCTCGCGCGCGGCGATGGCGTCCGCCACCGCCAGCAGCCGCTTGGCTTCAGTAAAATGCAGTCTCTCGACCATGCGGCCCTCCACCTTCAGCACGCCCTTTCCGGCGTTCTCGGGCAGGTCAAACGCGCCAACCACCGTCCGGGCCCACGCAATGTCCGCCGCGGCGGGGCTGAAGGCGGCGTTGGCGGCCTCCACTTGGCTGGGGTGGATCAGCGTCTTGCCATCGAAGCCGAAAGCCGCGCCTTGGGCGCACTGCCGGGCCAGACCGCCAGAGTCGGCGATCTCGTTGAACACACCGTCCAGGATCGCCAGTCGGTGCGCTCTCGCCGCCATCAGGCTCAGCGAGATTGCGGTCAGGAGCGGCTCACGGTCCACGGTCAGGGCGCAGCGCATCTCCTTGGCCAGGTCGTTGCAGCCCAGGACCCAGGCCGTGACGCCGACGTTCACGGACTCGGCCCCCAGCGCGTCCAGGCGGAACATCGCCGCGCACGTCTCGATCATCGCCCAGATCGGGAGGTGGTCGCCCAGGCGCGCCCGCGCCGCCGACAAGTCCTCGGGCGTCGACACCTTCGGGATGAGCACCGCATCGGGCCGGGCCTTGGCGGCGGCGGCCAGGTCGTCGGCGCCCCAGGGCGTGTCCAGGCCGTTCGTCCGGATCACCAGCTCCCGCGTTCCGAATCCGCCCGCGGCCACCGCCGCGACCGCGGCCGCCCGCGCCTCGCCCTTCGCATCCGGCGCGACGGCGTCCTCCAGATCGAGAATGACCACGTCGCACGCCAGCGCGCGGGCCTTGTCGATCGCACGGGCATTGGACGCAGGCAGATAGAGGACGCTCCGGCGGGGACGAACAGGCGCGGTCATGTCGATTCGGCTCCCTCGCGCATTGGCGATCCGTGAATCTTAGCGTTTAGGATGGGCCCATGGCCACACGCTCGATCCGTTACGACGCCGACGCTCGCAATGTCCTGGGCGGAGAGCTCGTGCCCTGTTCGCTGGATCCCGTGACCGGGTTCTTCCGTAACGGCTGCTGCGAGACCGGCCCTCATGACACGGGCCTGCACACCGTCTGCGCCCTGATGACCGCCGAGTTCCTCAGCTTCTCGAAGCGCGCGGGCAACGACCTTTCCACGCCCCGCCCGGAGTATGGCTTTCCCGGCCTGAAGCCTGGAGACCGCTGGTGCCTCTGCGCGCCGCGCTGGAAGGAAGCGCTGGACGCCGGCGCCGCCCCGCAGGTGGTGCTGGAGAGCACCCACGAGGAGACCCTGGCCATCGTTCCGCTGGGCGTCCTCAAGGACTATGCGATCGACGCCTGATCCAGCGGGTACTCCGCCTCCAGGCGATAATGCGACCCGTCCTTGGTCCGGAAGCTGGCGTAGAGGCCGAAGCGATCCACCGCGATCGGCGGCGATTTCAGGAGGTTGTTGGCCTGGATCCACGCCGCCACCTGGGTCGGGTCGGGCCGCCGCAGGTAGGCCAGGGTCACGTGCGGCCGATAGTTGCGCGCGTCTGGCTTAAGACCCGCCCGGCGCGCAGCGCTTTCGCAGGCTCCGGCCAAGGCCCGCAACGCCGGACTTTCCGCGACGCCCGCCCACACCGCATGGATCCCATCGCCATCGTCGAACGCCCCGGCGCCGGCGAGCGTGATCTCGAACGGCCTGCGGGTGACGGTAAGCAGCTCCGCATCCAGGTCGCGGGCGACGTCCTCACGGATGTCGCCGAAGAAGCGCAGGGTGACGTGCAGCGCCTCCAGCGGACGCCAGCGGGCGCCCTCGATCCCGACTTGCCGCGCCTGCAGGCCGCGGCCGATTTCCGGCGGAATTAACAACGCCGCGAAGAGACGAATCATACATGTATCCTAACGCGTTCACCGTATCGTGTGTGTTGGGCCTTGCTTCCGGCCCATTGCGAAACGATATTTCACCTGCGTCCATTGGGGACGCGCTTCATAGGGCCTTGCTCAAATGAGCGACTTCAACCGCGGCTACGCGCGCCCGATCCCGGCGGATCGCGCCGACATGTCGGTGGACGCGGGCCTCCGCACTTTCATGCTCGGCGTCTACAACAAGATGGCGCTGGGCCTCGTTCTCTCGGCTGGTCTGGCCTACCTGACCAGCTCGGTGCCCCCGGTTCGGGACATGCTGTTCACCGTGGCCAACGGCCGCGTGGGCTACAGCCTGCTGGGCATGGTGGTGGCGTTCGCGCCCCTCGCCGTTCTGCTCTTCTCCGGCTTCGCCATGAAGAACCAGAACCCTCGGTCGGCCAGCATGGTCTACTGGACGGTGGTCAGCCTGATCGGCGCCTCGCTGGGCGTCGTGGCCCTGCGTTACACCGGGACCTCGATCGCCTCGACGTTCCTGATCACCGCGACGGCCTTCGGCGGCCTCAGCCTCTTCGGCTACACCACGAAGAAGGACCTGACCGGTTTCGGCAGCTTCCTGATCATGGGGGTCATCGGCCTGCTGATCGCCAGCGTGGTCAACATCTTCCTGGCCAGCTCGATGATGCAGTTCATCATCAGCGTCCTGGGCGTGCTGATCTTCGCCGGCCTCACCGCCTACGACACCCAGCGTCTGAAGATGCAGTACTACGAACTGGGCGGCGACCAGGCGGCCATGGGCATCGCCACCAGCTACGGCGCGCTCAGCCTGTACCTGGACTTCATCAACATGTTCCAGTTCCTGCTGGCCCTGTTCGGCGACCGCCGCTAACGGCTCCAGCCCTCTAAAACGGAACGACCCCGGCGGGCGACCGCCGGGGTTTTTTCGTAGGCGGCGTTCCACGTCGGGCTAATCGACGACCGAGAACCGACCCTTGTCGAAGAAGCGCAGGACATGCTCCAGCTCGTGGCCGCGCTTCAGCACGTGCCCGCCCTGGCCGACAATCGCCCAGGCGCCCTGTTTGCGCGCCAGAGCCGGATGCTTCTCGATGCGATAGAGCGGAGCCTCGGCGCTGCGGCGGAACACCGAGAAGACGGCGGACTCACCCAGGCTGTCCATGCCGTAGTCGCGCCACTCGCCCGCGGCGACCATGCGGCCGTAGAGCCGCAGGAGACGCTCCAATTCGCGCCGCTCGAAGAACACGCCGGCCTGCCGAGGGGCCGCGGAGCTGTGGTCCAATGCCATTGGGCTGAGCGTGAGGGAATTTTCGAGC
>JAIXTR010000444.1 GCA_027483845.1 Caulobacteraceae bacterium
CCGCCTCGAGGCTGGCCTTTACGTGCTCGTCCAGGGCGTTGGCGGTGAGCATGATCACGGGGGTGCGGGGCAGGTTCTGGCTCTGCTCCCAGATGCGCAGCTGGAGCGTGGCGGTGAGACCGTCCATCTCGGGCATCTGCATGTCCATCAGCACCACGTCGAACCGCTCGGCGCGCAGGGCCTCGATGGCGAGGCGGCCGTTCTCGACGATCACCGGCTCGATGCCCACGGCGTCCAGCACCAGCTGGACGACCCGCTGGTTGGTGGGGTGGTCCTCGGCCAGGAGGACGCGTGCGCCGGCGATATCGACGCCGTCGGACGGATCGTCGTCGAGCGCCTCGGCCTCGCCTTCCACCCGCTCCAGCGGCACCTGGACCGAGAAGGTCGAACCGCGGCCGGGCTCTGAGGCGACCTCGATCGAGCCCCCCATCAGATCGACCAGCGAGCGGCTGATCGCCAGACCAAGGCCCGTGCCACCGAAGCGGCGGCGGATCGAGGCGTCGGCCTGTTCGAACCGGCGGAACAGGCGTTGGCGCACGTCCTCGGTGAAGCCGATGCCGGTGTCGGCGACGGTGAAACCGACCGTGCCGCCGGCGGCGTCGACTTCCAGGCGGACCTCGCCGGCCTCGGTGAACTTCACGGCGTTGGACAACAGGTTGGACAGCACCTGGGTCAGGCGCACCGTGTCGCCGGCGAAGCGGCGGTCGGCCTCGGGCGACAGGGACCAGGCGAAGTTCAGCCCCTTGGCCTCGGCCGAGGCGCGGTGCAGCTCGGCGATCCGGCCGACCAGGGTGGACATGTGGAACTCGTCGCGCGCCAGCTTGATCTCGCCGGCCTCGATCTTCGAGAAGTCCAGGATGTCGGTCAGCACGCGTTCCAGCAGGCGGCCCGAGGCGACGATCAGTTCGGCCAAGTCCTTGCCCTTGGGCGTGGCCTGCTCGCGCGCCAGGGTTTCGGAGACGGCGATGACCCCGTTCAGGGGCGTGCGCAGCTCGTGGCTCATGTTGGCCAGGAAGCGGGACTTTTCGGTGTTGGCGCGCTCGAGCTCGCTGGTGCGCGCCTGGACCCGTTCCTCCAGTGAGGACAGCACGGTTTCCGTCTTGCGGCGCTCGGCGACCAAGGCGCGGGCGAGGACGCCGATCTCGTCGTTGCGGGCTGCGTCGCCGGCGAGATCCGGCCGCGCCTGTTCACCGTCGGCGGCGGGGTCGCAGCTGGCGGCGAGGCGCTGCAGAGGCCAGGTGATGGTCCGCCGGGCGAGGTAGACGACGGCCAGGGTCTGCAGGGCGGTGGCCAGGGCCCCCAGCGCCAGGACCCAGGACGCCGAGCGCGCCGCCGAGGCGGCCACCGCGGCGCGGGGATAGGTCTGGATCAGATACCAGTCGGGTCCGGCCAGCCGCCCGAAGGCGACGATCTGGCGCCCGTCGGGGCTAGCGATGGCTCCGGTCGGCTTGCCGGTGGCGCGGATCGCGCCGACCAGCCCCTTGAGCCCCAGCTGGTGCTCGTAGTCGGCGACCGCTTTTTCGGCGGCCCGCCCGGGCGTCTTGAATCCCGGATAGGCGATGAGCTGGCCCTTGTCGGTGACCAGCAGGGTAGTGGCGCCGGGCAGCGACGAGGCCACCGCCTTGGCCAGGAACCCGCTGAGCTCGATCGTTGATCCGAAAGCGCCGACATACTTGTCGTCGACATAGACGGGCGTCAGGCAGGCGGTCGCCAGGCGCTCGCCCACCTTGTCCTGGATCAGACGCTGCAGATTGGTGCAGCGGGTCTGCCGGGCGGGGTCGTTCCGCGGGTCGGTCAGGGACGCCATCTCCTCCTTGGAGATGTCGAGGTCGGCCGGCGCCTTGTGGCGGTAGAACATCAGTCGGTCGGGACGGTCGGGGCCGAACATCACCAGCCGGGTCTCGGGCGGGCTCAAGAAATAGAAGTTGTCGTATTCCTTGCGGGCGGCCTGGCCGAAGCCCGCCACCAGTTCGAAGGACGCCACCAGGGCGGTCTTCTCCTGCCGGGACATCCCGTCCGGCTGGCCGATAAAGGCGGCCATGCCGTAGATGTACTGGCCGTTCTGCATCGCCCCGTCAAAGTAGCGGTCGGGGCTGCGCCGGGTGCCGTCGGCGCGGCGCGGGAAATAGACGTCGGCCAGGCGATCGACCTCGGCCGGCTTCAGGCGAGCCATCCGCCGCTGCAGTTCCTCGCCCGCGGCCTGGTGCACGCCGATCAGATTGGAAAAGCGGCGCTCGACGTTGCTGGACCGCTCGCGGACATAGTCGGCCAGATAGGCGATCTGCCGGTTCGACAGCTCCTGCTGGAACACGACGAACGCGCCCAGGGTGCTGCACAGGGTCACGATGAGGGACATCACGCCGACGCTGAGCAGGAACCGGCGGGAAAGGGATTTCATTCAGCGTGAGCCTGTTTCGCGGGACCCTTTTAGACCCGGGTTCGTTGAAGCGAGGTAAAGCTTCACAAAATCCGATACCTATGGCGGCAGAATCCCCCCTCGACTGCGTGATCGTCGGCGCCGGGCCCGCAGGGCTGACGGCGGCGATCTATCTTGGCCGCTTCCGCCGCGACGTGGTGGTGCTCGAGTCCGGGGACAGCCGGGCCGCCTGGATTCCGCGCAGTCACAACCATCCCGGCTTCCCCGACGGCGTGCGCGGGCCAACCCTGCTGTCGCGGATGCGCCGGCAGGCGGAGCAATATGGCGCGCGGATCGTGCGAGCGCAGGTCGAGACACTGAAGGCCGGGCGCGGCGGGTTCCAACTCGGTACGGCGGAGAAGACCCTGCGCGCCCGGACCGTGATCCTGGCCACCGGCGTGCACGACAACGCGCCGCCGATCCCCGGCTTAGAGGACGGGGTCGCGCGCGGCCTGGTCCGCATCTGCCCGATCTGCGACGCCTATGAGGTGATCGGCCAGCGGGTGGGCGTGATCGGCGTGGACGATCATTGCGCCGCCGAGGCGGTGTTCCTGCGCACCTATTCCGACGACGTCGCCTTCATCCACGTGGGCGACAAGCCTCTGCCCAAGGCGACGGTGCAGATGCTGACGAAGGCGGGGGTGGAGATCATCGAGAGCGCGGTCCCCAGCGTGACGATCGCCAAGCGGCGGATCACCGCCTTCGATTTCGGGGCTGGCGAGCCGCGTACCTTCGACGTGGTCTATTCGGCGCTGGGGATCACGCCCCGCAACCGGCTGGCCGTCCAGGCCGGGGCGGAGCGTGCGCCCGAGGGGCGGCTGATCGTCGACCAGCACCAACAGACTTCGGTCCCCGGGCTCTATGCAGCGGGGGACGTGGTTCGGGGGCTGAACCAGATTTCGACGGCGCAGGGCGAGGGCGCCATCGCCGCGACGGCCGTGCACAACAGCCTGCGCTAGCGCGCCAGACCCGAACCCGCTTTCATGTGGGCATGACGACCTATCGCATCGGCGTGATCGGCCTCGGTCAGCGCATCGCCCACGTCCTCGCCGCCATGCAAGAGGTGGGCTGGAACCTCGACATCGTGGGCCATGTGGACCCAGCGCCGGTCGGGGCGCCGATCCTGGCCGCGGCGGGCCTGCGCTTGGGGCGGGCGTTCGAGACGCCGGCGGCGATGATGGCGGCCGGGCCGTTCGACCTGCTGATGCTGGGGGCGCCCAATCACCTGCACTTCGAGCACCTGGCGTTCGCGCTGGGGACAGGCGTGCCGATCTTCGCCGAGAAGCCGATCGTGCGCACCACGGACGAGACGATGGCCCTGACGCGCAGGCTGGCGGCCGGTGGAACGCCGCCGGTCTATGTGGGGCTGGTGATGCGCTCGCTGCCGATCGTGCGCGAGGTGCTGGCGCGGGTGGACGGCGGCGCGCTGGGCCAGGTGGTGTCGATCGACGCGACCGAACATCTACCGCCGGAGCACGGCGGCTATCTGGCGCGCAACTGGCGGCGGAAGCAGGCGTGGGGCGGGTCCTACTTCCTGGATAAGGTCGTGCACGACTTCGACATCTTCGGGCGCATCGCCGGCGCGCGGCCGGATCGGGTGGCCAGCTTCGGCGGGCGGCGGATCTTCACCGCCGAGCGCCAGGATCCGCCGCGCGCCTGGGAGGACGGCTCGGCGGCCTATGCCCTGCAGGACGCCGGCTGGGCCGGGGCGAACGACGCCTTCCAGTCGGACATGGACGTTACCGACCACCAAGTGGCGATGGTGGAATACGCCAACGACGTCCGGCTGAGCTTCCACGCCAACAGCCACACGGCGCTGACCGAGCGGCGGTGGTACGTGGCCGGGACGGATGGGACGCTGATCGCCGACCTGGTGCGCAACCGGCTGATGGCGCGCCGGGCGCTGAACCGTGGCAAGCCCGAGCGGATCGACTATGGCGGGGTGACCGCCGACGCCCACAACGGCGCGGACCAGGCGATGGCGCTGGACCTGCTGGCCGCGCTGGAAGGCCGGGCGGCATTCCCGGTCACGCCGTACGAGTCGATGGAGGCGGGCCTGACGGTGATGGCTATCGACCAGGCCATGACGGCGCGGCAGGTTGTCGAGTGCGCGCCGATGTGGGCCCGGTACGACGCGGCCGCCTCAGGGGTTGATGAGGGTGGCGCCGAGGTAGTGCTGTAGGCTGGCCTCCCGCGAATAGGGCGGGTGCCGGTACTGGCGGAAGCCTTCGGCGTAGGTGACCCCGAAGTCGGCGCCGACCCGGCGGGTCCAGGCGTCCATGTCGGCCATGAAGTCGGCGATGCCGTGCTGCCGGGCGACCCAGGCCACCTGGCTGCGGTGCTCGGCGACCATGGCCCGCTTGGCGGCGTAGTGGCGGCCGATATCGACGCCGAACTCGCGCGGAACGCGGGTCCCGTCGCGGTCGCGTCCGCCGATGGGGTCGGTGAAATAGAGGACGGGGATGCCCGCCAGCGCGCCGGCCGAGCCGGTCTTGTAGTTGGCCACCGGCGCGGCGAAGCAGGCGTCGCGCACCAGCAGGCTGATGGCTTCGTGGTCGGGGTGGTAGTCGACCGGCGAGCCGGTGATGACGATGTCGGGGGCGACCTCGCGGATCAGTTCGGTCACCGCGCGGCGGGACGGGTCGTCGTTGAACACGCCCAGGTCGGGGAAGCCCAGGCAGCGGTGCTCGGCCTTGATCTGGGCGGCGGAGGCGGCGGCTTCGGCCAGCCGGATGCGCGCGGTCTCCTGCGGCGAGGTTTCGGCCGAACCCCCCTCGCCTGCCGTGGCGGTGGCCATGACCACCCGGTGGCCGGTGGCCGAGAGGAAGGCCAGCGTGCCGCCGGCCAGGATGTCCAGGTCGTCGGGGTGGGCGTGGATCGCGAGAACAGTGGCCATCAGCGGTCGAACTTCGTGGAGAGGACGAGGGAGGTGTTGGTGCGTTCGACGCCCTTCACCGCGCCGATCTCGTCGATGACGGCGTCCATCTCGGCGACGCCATTGGCCTCGACGGTGGCGATCATGTCGAACGCACCGCTGACCGACTGCAGCCGGCGGACGCCCGGAAGTCGCTTCAGGGCGGCGGTGACGGCGGCCGCCTGCTTGGGCTCGACGGTCAGCATGACGAAGGCGTGGACGCGCCCGGCCTCGTAGGCGCCCGCCAGCCGCACCGCATAGCCGGCGATGATCCCGGATCGCTCCAGCTTGGCCAACCGACTCTGGACGGTGGTGCGCGAGAGGCCCAGGGCGCGGGCCAGTTCGGCGACGGGCGCGCGGGCGTTGTCACGCAGGCGGGCCAGCAGGTGCTCGTCCAGGTCGTCCATCGGCGTTCCGCATAGTCACGTCGGCGATCCGCACAGGATAGACCCACATATCGCCAGGGCGCCAATTGTATGTGGCGCGACACCGCCGGATTCTGACTCGAAGTCAGATAGGGGTCAGAGAATGCGCAAAGTCGCTGTCGTCGGAGCCGGCAAGATCGGCTCGACCGTCGTGGATCTGTTGGTCAGTTCGGGCGCCTATGAGGCCGTCGTCATCGACCAGTCGGCCGAGGCCCTGGCGGAACTGGGCGGCCGCGCGCACGTCACGACCGCGGCGATGGCGATCGACGATCCGGACGCGCTGGCGGCGAAGATCGCCGGCTGTTTCGCGGTGGTGAACTGCGCGCCCTATCACCTGACAACGGTCGTGGCGCAGGCGGCGAAGGCGGCCGGCGCGCACTACCTGGACCTGACCGAGGACGTGGCGGCCAGCCGGATCGTCCGCGAGCTGGCGGTCGACTCGAAGACGGCGTTCATCCCGCAGTGCGGCCTGGCGCCGGGCTTCATCACCATCGCCGCCTGGGACCTGATCAAGCACTTCGACCAGCTGCACGACGTGCGCCTGCGGGTGGGCGCCCTGCCCCGTTATCCGTCGAACGCGCTGAACTACAATCTCACCTGGTCCACCGACGGGGTGATCAACGAGTACTGCGAGCCCTGCGAAGCGATCACCAACGGCAAGCTGCGCGAGACGCCGGCGCTGGAGGAGTGCGAGGAGTTCGCGCTGGATGGCGTGACCTATGAGGCCTTCAACACCTCGGGCGGCCTCGGCACGCTCTGCCACACGCTGGACGGCCAGGTGCGGAACCTAAACTACAAGACCATCCGCTATCCCGGCCACGCGGCGATCATGAAGGCGCTGCTGAACGACCTGAACCTGCGCAACCGCCGCGACGTGCTGAAGGACATCCTGGAGAACTCGGTCCCGGCGACCATGCAGGACGTGGTCATCGTCTTCGTCACCGTCTCGGGGATGAAGAAGGGCCACCTGATGCAGGAGACCTACGTCAACAAGGTCTTCTCCCAGGAAATCGGCGGCGAACTGAAGAGCGCGATCCAGATCACCACCGCCGGCGCCATCTGCGCGGTGCTCGATATGCTGGCCGACGGCTCGTTGCCGGCGCAGGGGTTCATCCGCCAGGAGGACATCCCGCTGCACGCCTTCCTGGGGAATCGCTTCGGGCGCTACTACGCGCAAGACGTCCTCCCCCTCCGCGCCGCCGCCGAGTAAAGTCATGACCATGCAATCGAAGATCAGCGCCGCCGCGGCCGAGGCCGCCGCCGTCCTGGGCCGCCTGGGCGTGGCCGAGACCCTGTGGACCGGCGGGACTCGCCCGGTGCGCTCGCCGGTCACCGGCGAGGTGATGGCCCACGTCCACGACGCCAGCCCGTCCCAGGTCGACGCCGCCATCGAGGCGGCCCACACGGCGTTCCTGGCCTGGCGCAACGTGCCGGCGCCGCGGCGCGGCGAACTGGTCCGGCTGTTCGGCGAGGAGCTGCGGGCGGCCAAGGCCGACCTGGGGGCGCTGGTCACCCTGGAGGCCGGCAAGGTGACGTCGGAGAGCCTGGGCGAGGTCCAGGAGATGATCGACATCTGCGACTATGCGGTGGGTCTGTCGCGGCAGCTGTTTGGCCTGACCATCGCCACCGAGCGGCCCGACCATCGGATGATGGAGACCTGGCACCCGCTGGGCGTCGTGGGGATCATCTCGGCCTTCAACTTCCCCGTGGCGGTGTGGTCGTGGAACGCGGCGCTGGCCGTCGTCTGCGGCGACGCCTGCGTGTGGAAGCCGTCGGAGAAGACGCCGCTGACCGCGCTGGCGGTGCAGGCCCTGTTCGAGCGGGCCTGCGCCAAGTTCGGCGAGGTTCCCACGGGGCTGTCGTCCGTGGTGATCGGCGGCCGCGAGGTCGGCGAGACGCTGGTGGACCATCCGAAGGTTCCGCTCGTTTCGGCCACCGGTTCGACGGCCATGGGCCGGGCGGTGGGTCCGAAGCTGGCCCAGCGGTTCGCCCGCGCCCTGCTGGAGCTGGGCGGCAACAACGCGGCGATCATCGCGCCGACGGCGGACCTGGACCTGGCGCTGCGCGGCGTGGCCTTCGCGGCCATGGGCACCGCCGGCCAGCGGTGCACCACCCTGCGCCGCCTGTTCGTCCACGAGAGCGTCTACGACGCCTTCCTGCCCCGGCTGAAGGCGGCCTACGGCTCGGTGAAGGTGGGCGATCCGCGCGAGACCGGCACGCTGGTCGGACCGCTGATCGACGCGCAGAGCTTCGACCTGATGCAACGGGCCCTGGCCGACGCCCAGGCGGCGGGCGGGAAGGTCACGGGCGGAGAGCGGGTCGAGATAGGCGAGGCGTTCTACGCGCGCCCGGCCCTGGTCGAGATGGACGGGCAGGCCGACGTCGTGAAGCGCGAGACCTTCGCCCCGATCCTCTATGTCATGCGTTACCGCGACCTGGACGCGGCGATCGCCCTGCAGAACGACGTGCCGCAGGGCCTGTCGTCGTCGATCTTCACCAACGACATGCGCGAGGCCGAGCTGTTCATCTCGGGCCGCGGCTCGGACTGCGGCATCGCCAACGTCAACATCGGCCCCTCGGGCGCCGAGATCGGCGGGGCGTTCGGCGGCGAGAAGGAAACAGGCGGCGGGCGCGAGGCCGGGTCGGACAGCTGGAAGGCCTATATGCGCCGGGCGACCAACACCCTGAACTACGGCCGCACCCTGCCGCTGGCCCAGGGCGTCACCTTCGACGTCTAGGCGGCCAGGAACACCAGCTGGGTGGTGACGCCGCCCGGCGTGTTCTCGATGACGACCTTGCCCTGAAGCTGGGAGCCCAGGTTTTCGACGATGCGCACGCCCAGGCCGCCGCCCGGCCCGGGCGCGGCGCCGGACATGCCACGGCCGTTGTCGCGGATCTGCAGCTCGAGCCGGTCGTCGTC
This sequence comes from Caulobacteraceae bacterium, assembly GCA_027483845.1. Taxonomy (GTDB): domain Bacteria; phylum Pseudomonadota; class Alphaproteobacteria; order Caulobacterales; family Caulobacteraceae; genus Phenylobacterium. Next base: position 8,676 of record JAIXTR010000444.1, read on the forward strand.
GCGGCGCCGCACGCTGACCGCGATATGCCCACCCGGCCGGCCGACGAAGGCGTGCTTGAGGGAGTTCATCACGACCTCGGTCACCAGCATCGACAGGGTGATGAGCCGCGCCACCTCGATGTCGGCGGGGTCGGCGTGGACCTCCGTCGTCACATTCGTTGCGCCCGACATCTCGACCAGGTCGCTGACCAGCCCGCTGAGATGCGCGTCCAGCGGCGCCTCGGCGCCCGCGGGATCGTAGAGCCGCCGGTGGAGACGCGACATCGTCTCGATGCGGGCGATGGCGGAATCGAGCGCCGACTTCAGCTCGGGCGATTCAGAGGCGCGGCGGCGTTGCAGGTGCAGGAGCGAGGCGATGAAGGCCATGTTGTTGGCCACGCGATGCTGCAGCTCCTGGAACATCGTCTTCTGCTGTTCGTAGAGCGAGGCGGTCAGCCGGCGCTCGTCGCCGAGCCGCCCGACGGCGCGGAACATCACGTGGATCAGGGCGATGTCGACGCTCACGATGAAGACATAGAAGCCCAGCGCCAGCGCGGTCTGCGTGTTGACCTCCAGCGAGTGAAGCGGCGGGATGAAGAAGTACCAGGCGGCCACGCCCGACAGCACGGCGCAGACGATCCCCGGTCCAAGCCCCGCCACGAAGGCCGTGACGATCACCGCCGGGAAGAACGTCAGGTACGGGAAGCCCGGCGGCAAGTCCTGGTCCAGTATCTGACGCAGGAAAAAAGCTCCGACGAACGCGGCGATGGCGAAGCAATAGCCGGCCACGGGCCGCCCGCGCAGCCCTCTGTAGACGTCTAACCCGTGCATTGCCCTGCCTGACTTCGGCGTAGCTGTCACCGCTAGACACTCTAGCGTCAAGTCAGCTCCCGACACAGGAACCTTTGACCGCGAGGGTCAGCGCTCGACGGCGTCCCGTTGCATAGGCGCCAGTTTCGCCAGGAACCGGTTCTGGTCGCGAAAGGCGATCCGCTCGTCCTCCATCGCAGACTGCAGGTGCTCGACCAGAATGTTGAAGTCGGTGCGCTGGACGCCCAGGTCCTTGTGCACGCTCTTCATGTCGCGACCGGAATAGGCGCAGCCGCCACCCAGGATGTAGCAGAATTGTTCCTTCAGCGTCCGGCGCAGGCGGACCATGTCGTGGCTCTCGAAGATCTCCTTGATCCGCGGGTCGGCCAGGCTGCGATCGACCATGCCATCGACCACGCGGTCCACGCCCGGCTGGCCGTGGAAAGCGCGCCACATGGCGTCGCCCGCGAACGGCGCGGC
>JAIXTR010000061.1 GCA_027483845.1 Caulobacteraceae bacterium
ATCCGCGGCATGCTGTGCGGCACCCCGCCGATCCTGGGCATGACGGCGCTGGAGGCCGGGCTGGACCTGCAGCTCGAGGCCGATCCGCAGGCTATCGAGGCCAAGGGCCTTTCGCTGTGCCGGCTGTTCATCGCGCTGGTGGAAAGCCGCTGCGCGGGGCATGGCCTGGCGCTGACCGGTCCGCGCGAGATGAACCAACGCGGCCTGCACGTCTCCTTCGCGCACCCCGAAGGTTACGGCGTGGTGCAGGCGCTGCTCGCCCGCGGGGTCATCGGCGACTTCCGCGAGCCCGACATCGCCCGCTTCGGCTTCTCGCCGCTCTTTCTTAGCCACGCAGACGTCTGGGACGCCGTCGAAATCCTGCGCGACGTCCTGGAAACCCGCGCCTACGCCGCCCCGGAGTTCGCCACCCGCGCGGCGGTCACCTGACGTCAGGTTTGTTGACGGTCGCTCAATCGGTTAGCAATCGCTGCGAACAGGCGAGACAGCCTGCGGGAGCGAACCGACGGCCATGATTGACGACCCCATCAAGCAATTGACCGACATCCCGACCGTGCATGGGCGGGACCGCGGCGACCGGGTGGCGGTCCACTTCGAAGGCCGCGACCTGACCTATGCCGCGCTCGACCGGCGCTCCACGCAGGTGGCGGGTCTGCTTCAGGCGCAGGGGGTGAAGCCCGGCGACCGGGTCGCGTGGCTCGGCCGCCCGTCCGAGGCCTGGTACGAGATCTTCTTCGGCGCCGCCAAGGCGCGCGCCTGTTTCGCGCCGATCAACGCCCGGCTGGCGGTGCCGGAGATCGCCTTCATCCTGAAGGACTCCAGCGCCAGCGTGTTCTTCGTCACGCCCGAGTTCTTCGACTGCGCGGTGACCGTGGCCGAGCACGCGGACCGGCCGGTGACGGTGATCGCCGTCGGCGGCGAGCACCCGACCTTCAATAGCTACGCCGCGCTCCGCGACGCTGCTCCGGCCCCCGTGCTGGACGCCCCCCAGCCGACCGACGACGTGCTGCAGCTCTACACCTCCGGCACCACCGGCCTGCCCAAGGGCGTGCGGCTGACCAACGCCAACTATTCGGCGTTCCTGGGTCTGCGCCACCTGGTCGACGGCTTTTCGTACGACGCCGATGACACCGTCCTGATTCTGATGCCGATGTTCCACGTCGCCGGGACCAACATCAGCTTCTCAGGCCTGGCCGCCGGCGGACGGATCGTGCTGCAGGCCGAGTTCGCGCCCCAGGCGGTGCTGCAGGCCTTTGGCGCGGAGCGGGTCGCGCACGTCTTCCTGGCGCCGGTGATGATCAACGCCCTGCTGCAAACGCCCGGCGTGGAAGCGGCCGACTTCTCCAGCCTGAAGAAGGTGTCCTATGGCGCTTCGCCCATCTCGGAGGCGGTGCTGGCCAAGGCGACCCAGACCTTCGGCTGCGGCTTCATCCAGTTCTACGGCATGACCGAGACGACGGGGGCCGGGACGACGCTGGCGCCCTCCGAGCACACCGGCGAGCTGCTGCGCTCCTGCGGCCGGCCCTGGGCGACGCTGGAGACGCGGATCGCCGACGAGGACGGCAATGAGGTCCCGCAAGGCGAGATCGGCGAGATCGAGATCCGCGGCCCCATCGTCATGGCCGGCTACTGGAACCGCCCCGAGGCGACCGCCGAGACCATCCGGCCCGGCGGCTGGCTGCGCACGGGCGACGCCGGCTACATGGACGCCAACGGCTTCTTCTTCGTCCACGACCGGGTGAAGGACATGATCGTGTCGGGGGGCGAGAACGTCTATCCGGCCGAGGTCGAGAACGCGATCCTGGGCTGCCCGGGCGTCGCCGACGCCGCGGTGGTGGGCGTGCCGGACGAGCGCTGGGGCGAGGCCGTCAAGGCGATCGTCGTGCGCGCCGCGGGGGCCGACCCCAGCGCGGCCGACATCATCGCCTACGCCCGGGGCCGGATCGCCGCCTACAAGGCGCCCAAGAGCGTGGATTTCATCGACGCCCTGCCCCGCAATCCCTCGGGCAAGGTGCTGCGCCGCGAGCTTCGCAAGCCGTACTGGGAAGGTCGCGACCGGAAGGTGGGCTAGGCGGCGAGGTCGGCGTCGCGGTCGAGGGGTTCGGGTCGCGGCCGGGGCGAGAGCGTCAGCCTGGACAGGCTGACCCCGGCCGCCAGCAACGCCAGAACCGCCGCCGTGGCGAGCGCCGTGGTGGTCGCGTCCGTGCCCGACAGGTGGAAGAACACGGCGGTCGTGACCGCGCCGGCCGTCTGGCCCAAGAGGCGCGCCGTGGCCAGCGCCCCGCCGGCCGCGCCGCTCCGATCCATGGGCGCCGCGGTGATCATCGCCCGATTGTTGGGGGCCTGGCAGAAGCCGAAGCCCAGGCCGCACAGCGCCATCCGCCAGGCGATGTCGAGGTCGCTGGCGCCGGGTCGAACCAGCGACAGGGCGAACAGGCCGGCCGCCATGACGGTCAGGCCGATGCCGCCTAGCGCCCCCGCGCGATAGCGGTCGGCCAGGCGTCCGGCCAGCGGGGCGGCGATCCCGACCGCCACGGGCCAGGGGGTCATCAAGAGGCCCGTGACGACCGCCGACTTGCCCAGCACGGTCTGGAAATAGAAGGGCAGGCCCACGAAGGCCATCATCTGGGCCGCGAACGAGACGATCGAGGTGGCGATCGACAGGCCGAAGATCGGGATCCGCAGCAGGTCGAAGGGCACCAGGGGCGCCGTCCGGCCCAACTCGCGGCGCACCAGCACGACACCGGCCGCCAGGCCCACGCCGAGCTTCCACAGGCCCCCGCTCAGCCCCTCCCGCGCCAGACTCTCGGCGCCGGTGATCAAGAAGCCGAAGGTCAGGGCGTTGAGAATGGCCGAGACCCAGTCGAACCGGCGGGAGGATCCCCCCACGGTCGGCAGGGCGCGGCTGGCGATCAGGATGGCCAGCACACCGATGGGAACGTTGATCGCGAACAGCCACTCCCAGCTCGCCCGCGCCAGGATGGCGGCCGCGACCGTGGGCCCGATCGCGGCCGACACCGAGATCACCAGGGCGTTGAGGCCGATCCCCCGACCCAGCAGGCGCTTGGGATAGGTGAAGCGGATCAGGGCGGAGTTGATGCTCATGATCCCGCCGGCGCCCAGGCCCTGGAGGATCCGCGCGACGGTGAGCTGTTCCAGGGTGTGCGACAGGGCGCAGCCCAGGGAGCCCAGGGTGAAGACCACCAGCCCGGCCATGTAGACCCGCCGGTAGCCCAGCCGGTCGCCTAGGGCGGCCAGCGGCAGCAGGGTGACGGTGATCGCCAGCTGGTAGGCGTTGACGATCCAGATCGACGAGGCGGCGCTGGCGTTCAGTTCGCGGGCAATGGTGGGCAGGGCCACATTGGCGATGGCCCCGTCCAGCACCGACATGGTCATCGCCAGCCAGATTGCGGCGACCGACCAGTAACGGCGCGGGGTCGGCAGTCCGTCAGGCCCGGCGGGCGCGGCGAACGCATCGGAGTCGGCGGTGTCGGCCGCTGAGGGCTTTGGCATTCCGCAGAGAACCCCTCAGCGGCCGGTTGGTGTCAGGCCGCGGCGCTCGGCCGGGCCTTCACCCGCTCGAACCAGTCGGCGATCTTCGTGAACTTCGGGTCGAGCGGCTGGCCCACCACCGCCCCGAACTCGAGGAAGGCGAATAGCAGGATATCGGCCAGGGTGAAGCGACCACCGGCGATCCAGGGGCCTTCCATGTTCGCTTCGACCCAGGCGATGCCGTCCTGCGCCAGCGCCTTGAGCGCTGGGGCCGCATCCGGGCGGCACAGCATGCGCGGCTCGAACATCGGCAGCCCCTCGGCGAAGCGGAAGCCGTTGGCCAGGGGCTCGCACACCCGCAGGTCGATCCGGCGGGTCCACATGCGCGTGTGCGCCCGCTCCTCGGCGTTGGTCCCGATCAGCGGCGGGTTCGGCGTGACCTCTTCCAGGTACTCGCAGATGGCGGTGATCTCGGCCAG
>JAIXTR010000060.1 GCA_027483845.1 Caulobacteraceae bacterium
CCGTATAGACCGCCATCCGCTCCCGATGGGGGACGTCGCGCAGGCGGTCAAGACGTTGGCGGCGCCACCAGCCGCCGCGTCGCCCTAAGCCACCGCGCGCGGCAGCTTGAAGGTCACCGTCTCGCGCGCCGTGTCGATCTCCTCGACCGTCACGTCATAGGTCTCGCTCAGCCGGTCGATCACGCCCTGCACCAGGACCTCCGGCGCCGAGGCGCCCGCGGTGACGCCCAGCACCCCCACGCCGGCGATCCAGCCCAGGTCCAGCGCCGAGGCGTCGTCGATCAGATAGGCCCGCGCGCCGGCCCGCTGCCCCACCTCGGCCAGGCGCACCGAGTTCGAGGAGTTGGCGCTGCCCAGCACCAGCATCGCGTCGGCCCGCGCCGCGATGGCCTTCACCGCCTCCTGGCGGTTGGTGGTCGCGTAGCAGATGTCTTCCTTGTGGGGCGCGGCGATCTCGGGAAAGCGCGCCTGCAGGGCCGCCACGATCTCGGCGGTGTCGTCCACCGACAGGGTGGTCTGGGTGACGAAGGCGACGTTCGACGCATCGCGCGGCTGGAACACCTCCGCATCCGCCACGGTCTCGATCAAGGCCACCGCGCCCTCGGGCAGTTGCCCCATGGTGCCCACCACCTCGGGGTGGCCGGCGTGGCCGATCAGCACGATCTCGCGCCCGGCGTCGAAGTGGCGGCCGGCCTCGACGTGGACCTTCGAGACCAGCGGGCAGGTGGCGTCCAGATACAGCATCTTCCGCGCCTGCGCCTCCGCCGGCACTGACTTGGGCACGCCATGCGCGGAGAACACCACCGGCCGGTCCGGCGGGCAGTCGTCCAGTTCCTCGACGAACACCGCCCCCAGGGCCTTCAGCCGGTCCACCACGTGGCGATTGTGGACGATCTCATGGCGCACATAGACCGGCGCGCCGTACTTCGCGATCGCCCGCTCGACGATCTGGATCGCCCGATCGACCCCCGCGCAGAAGCCGCGCGGGCTGGCCAGCAGGACGGTGAGAGGCGGACGGCTCGACATGCGGCGGAACCTAGTGCGCCGGCCCCGCCAGTTCCAGCGCCCATCCGGCGCAGGCGCGCGTCAGGCCGCCGCGGCCAGCGACGGCGCCGCCTCGACCGCCTGCCACGTCAGGTCCCCGGTGTAGCGCCAGGCCATGCGCCCGGCGTCGTCCAGGACGAACAGGTGAAGCCAGCGGTTGTCGAACAGCGCCCGCACGCCGTCGTGCCGCGTCAGGATGGCGTCGATGGCGCTCCGCGGCGCAGCGATGCAGACCGAAAGCCGCAGCGGCTCATGCACCGGCCGCACCCCATCGTGGACCGACTGCCAGGGCAGGCCGGCGCGCAGCAGGCCCCCGTTCCCCTCGACCACGCCCATGCCGCCCGTGCCGTTGTGCAGCAGCTTGTCGCCGCCGCCGAACGCCGCGGGCGCCACCGTGGACCCGTAGTACTGCAGGCTGATCCAGCTCGCGACGACCACGGGCGCCGTCAGGATCAGCTCCAGCACGTTGAAGTCCCGATCGGCCCGCCAGTCGTAGTCGTGGAGGAACGCCCGCCCGGCCAGCGACCGGCCCGCCGTCAGCGCCCGTGGCGCGGCGATGAACGCCTGGCACCCGGCCAGACCCCACTCCGGCCGCACCTCGGCCCAGTCCCGGCTACGCCGCGCCACCTGGGCCGAACCGGCGCAATCCGGCAGTCGCAGCGCCCGCTCCGCGCGGGCGAGATCGCCCGCCGCCGCCAGCCAGCCGACCGCCTGGCGCAGGGCCAGTTCGTGCAGCGGCGCGCCGGCTTCCGGCGGGTAGAGCGTCACGCCGTCGGTCGTGGTGTCGTGAAGCCCGGCCACGAACAAGGTCGTCGCGGGAACCTCGATCCCCTGATCCACCAGACCCGCGCGCACGCCCGGATCGTTCAGCAGCGTGGCCAGCAGCTGCGCATTCACCTCGCCCGAGTAGCCCCCGCACGCGCCGCAATGCAGGCCGCTGGCGTGAGGGTTGTTGGTCACATTGGCCCCGTGCCCGACCAGCAGGACCAGACGCGCATAACCGGAGGTCATCGACATGGCCCGCAGCACGCTCGCGGCGGTCTGCACCCGGGTCGCAAGGTCCAGCGCCGGGTCGAACCGCGGCGGCGGCTCGGCCGGCCCATGCTTCGACACCACGCCCAGCGCCCCCCGCAGCAGCTTGGCGGCATAGAGCGGACCGCTCGCCTCCACGAAGGCGAAGGACGAGACCGCCGCGGCCTTGAACCGACCCCAGGCCCGGGTGGCCCGCGCCTTGAACCGCGCCGACTGGTCCGCCGCGGCGTTGTCCGGCTCGACCGAACAGCTCCAGACGCCCGGGTTCAACAGCACCGGCAGCCGCCGCTCGTCCACGTCCGACGCGAAGCCCCGGTGCGAGGTCCCCAGCCCGAAGAAGCCGGCGAACCCCAGGGTGCGAATGCCGGGATCCAGCGACTCCAGCGCCCGGCGGAAGACCTCCGACCGGACATCGATGCAGAACGCCGCCTGCAGCAACGGGCGCGCCGACACCGCCGCCGGGCCGGGCGAGGCCAGGATGTCCCCCAGCGACCGCTGCGACGCCCGCTCGGCCGCCTCCTGCAGGATGGCGTCGATCGTCTGGTCGGCATTGGGCGCGACGGGGATCGCATGGCCGGCGGCCACCTCGGCCCAGCGCGCGCCGATGCGGCCGGCGTACCGCGCCAGCAGCGCCGCATCCCAGATCAGCCGGATCGTCAGCAGGTCGGTGACCGTCGCGTCCGTCCCGCCCGCCAGCTCCGCCTGCCACGCCCGCTGCCGCGCCACCTGCGACCAGCCGCCCAGCGACATCAGCAGCTGGTGGAAGTAGCTCTCCAGCGCCGCCGCCGGCAGCGCCAGCCGCCGCGACATCTCCGCCAGCGCCTCGCCCGCGGTCTCCGGCGCGTCCGCCACGAAGGTCGCGAAGCCGGCCAACCCCATGATCTCCGGGGTCAGGTCGTGGGTCGCGGTCGCCCGCCAGGCGCCGTAGGCCGACTTGCCCCGGGGCGCCGCCCACAACGCCTGCCCCTCGTCGAAATAGCCCGCCGCCCAGGCGCCCAGGCGCTCGGCGATCATCCCGGGCCAGTCCAGGCCCGACGCGTCGGCGGCCAGGTCGGCGACGGTGGGCGCCGCCGCTGTCGGCGGGGTCGGCGCCCGCGCCGCGGTCATCAGGGCGGCCACATCGGCCGGACGCTGCGCCGGCGGCGCGGCCGCCAGCGCGCCGGCGAGGTCGGCGGGGGTGATGGTCCCGGCGTCGATCCGCTCGGCGTACCAGCGGCGGGGCATGGTCACCCGGACGCCGGCCACCCGCGCCAGCCGCGCGGCCACATGCGCCAGGTCCTCGCCGCTCTGGCCGAGGAACGGGTTCACCGCGACGGTGGCGGACAGCGGCCAGGCCGGCGGGATCGCCCGGGCGGCGGCGGCGGCGGCCGAATGGGGGTCGGGACGGGTCATTGGGTCCTCTTCTGCGCGGACGGCGCGGTCGTGGGGTCGCCCCACGCCTTCAGCGCCCGGTCGAACAGGGCGTTGGCGTAGAGGCCGTTGGAAAGGTGCACTCGCAGGCCGGCGGCGGCCGGGTGGTAGGCCCACAGGGGGAACATCGCCTGCACCACCGCCACGACCCCGAAGCTGAAGACCGCCAGCGCGATCAGCGTCCACTCCAGGGCGCCTGGCGTCGGGGCCGGCGGCAGCACGTCGCGGGTCAGCCACAACGCCGCCGACTGCAGGGCGAAGTAGGCCACCGACGTCGCCAGGGCGAACACCACCGTGCGGCGGGTCAGGGCCCGGGGCGCGGCGTCCGCCAGGCCCTGCGCCAGCATGTAGGCGACGCCGAAGATCAGGATGGCGCCCAGCGCGAGGGCCTGGGGCGACTTGTGGGCCAGGCCGAAGGCGGCGCCGGCCAGGACGTACAGACCCAGCGCCAGCAGGAACGCCCGCGCCACCGCCCGGCCGTCCGGGATCGCCACCGGCCCCGGCCGGCGGTTGGCCGCGACGGCCTCCACCGCCCCGCCCGCCGACAGGAAGGCGTGCGCCTTGTAGAGCGAGTGCGCTACGATATGCAGCAGCGCCAGCGGGAACAGGCCCAGGCCGCACTCCAGCGTCATGAAGCCCATCTGCGCCACGGTGGACCAGGCCAGCGAGGTCTTCACGGCCGGCTGCGTCAGCATCACCAGGCCACCGAACAGCGCCGTGAACCCGCCCACGATCACCAGCGCCGCCATCGCGCCCGGCGACAGCAGCAGCACATCTGCGAAGCGAATGAGCAGGAACCCGCCGGCGTTGATCACCCCCGCGTGCAGCAGGGCCGAGACGGGGGTCGGCGCTTCCATCACCTCGGTGAGCCAACCATGCGTCGGGAACTGCGCCGACTTGAGCATCGCCGCGACCGCCAGCAGCGCGGCTGCGCCTACCGCCAGCGGCCCGCCGACCCCGTCTCGCGCCGCCGCCGCGATCTCGCCGATCCGCGCCGTGTCGTAGGCCAGCACCAGCAGCACGCTCGCCGCGATCAACGCGGCATCGCCGACCCGGGCCGTAAGAAACTTCTTCCGCGCCGCCCGCTGGGCCGCAGGCCGACCGGGATAGAACAGTAGCAGCCGATGCAGGCACAGGCTGGTGGCGATCCAGGCGGCGACGAACAGCGCCAGATGGTCCGCCAGCACCAGCGCCAGCACCGCCGCCAGCGTCAGGCACAGCCCGGCCATGAACGGCCCCTGGCGCGGCTCGCCCCGCAGGTACGTCCCGGCGTAGCGGATCACCACCCAGCCGATGAACGCCACCAGCAGCAGCATGGTCGCGCTCACCACGTCCACCCGCAGCGCGATCCCGAACGTCTCGGCCCGCCAGCCGCCCTGAAAGCCCAGCTTCAGAACGGTGAGCGCGGCGATCGCCACCGCGACCAGCGCTGCGACCTCGGCCCAACGGGCGCGGCGCCCAGGCCCTGCAGCGCCCAGGATCAGCGCCAGCGGCGCGAGCAGCGGAAACAGGTCGATCGGCACGGTGCGCTCCCAGACAGGCCCCTTGAGGCGGCGCGAGGGGTAGCGCGGGCGATCAGGTGAGAAAAATTCATTGTTTGCGACAATTCGTTCTGTTTTATCGAACGTCATGTCGGGATTGAACTTCAACCACCTGCGTTACTTCTGGGCCGTCGCCCACGCCGGCTCGCTCACGGGCGCCGCCCGCCAGCTCAACCTGTCCCAGTCGGCCCTGTCGGTTCAGATCCAGAAGCTGGAGGCCCAGATGGGCCACTTGCTCTTCGAGCGGATCGGCCGGCGCCTGGAGCTGACCGAGGCGGGCCGCATCGCCCTCGACTACGCCGACACCGTCTTCGCGGCCGGCGACGAGCTGGTGAGCACCCTGGCCGGCCGGCCCGCGCTCAGCCGCCAGGTTCTGCGGGTCGGCGCCCTGACCACCCTGTCGCGAAACTTCCAGCTCCAGTTCCTGCGGCCGCTGGTCGATCGGCCGGATGTGGAGCTGATCGTCCGCTCGGGCGTCATGCGCGACCTGCTGGCCCAGCTGGAGGCGCACACGATCGACGTGGTGCTGTCCAACAGCGCGCCCCAGCGCGACGCCCGCACCCCCTTCCGCCACCACCTGCTGAGCGAGCAGCCCATCAGCCTGGTCGGCCGCCCCCGTCCCGGCCGCCCGCCCCTCCGCTTCCCCGAGGACCTGGCCACCGAGCCGGTGCTGCTGCCCAGCCTGGACAGCGATGTCCGGATCGCCTTCGACCGGCTGCTGGACCTGGCCGGCGTCCGCCCCGTCATCCTGGCCGAGGTCGACGACATGGCCATGCTGCGCCTGCTGGCCCGCGAGCGCGACGCGCTCACCCTGGTGCCGCCCATCGTCGTCCGCGACGAACTGGCCAGCGGCGCCCTGGTCGAGCACTGGCGCATCGACGCCCTCTCCGAGCGATTCTACGCCATCACCCAGGCCCGCCGCTTCCCCAACCACCTTCTCGCCGACCTGCTCGCGAGCTACGCCGAACGGGCCTGAGCCTGCCGTTGGGGCGCGTGACGCACCCCTCCCTCGACAACCCCTGACCTCCCCTGTCAGGCGACACAGCTTTGACACGTGCCCCGCCTCCGCTAAGCTTCACCACTGTCGGCGGGGGCGCGTAGCGATGTTGATGAGGTCCCTGTACGGGGCTGGACTTTTGTCTGCCTGGTCTCTGACGGTCGCGTTCGCCAGTCCCCCGAGCGTCACGTCGCCACCCCCGACATCCAACGCCTCTGCGATGGCGAAGACCCTCGTGCCCAGCGACCCCGCCCTGGTGACCGGGGCGCTTTCGAACGGGCTGCGGTACGCGATCATGCGGCCCCCGAGCCCCCAGGCGACGACATCGCTCCGCCTCGGGATCGACGTCGGCAGCTTCGAGGAAACCGATTCGGAACGCGGGCTCGCGCACTTCGTCGAGCATCTGGCGTTCCGTTCGACCCGCAACTTTCCGGACAATACGGTCGAGGCGGCGTTCTCCAAGGACGGGGTCGCCTTCGGACGGGACCACAACGGCGCGACCGATCTGTTCTCGACGGCCTTCATGATGGACCTGGCGCGCGCGGACGCCGCCGGGCTTGGCCGGGCCTTCACCTGGCTGCGGGACGTCGCGGACGGCGTCGTCTTCGACCCGACCGCCATCGAGCGGGAACGGGGCGTGGTGTTGGCCGAGAAGGAGGCGCGCGACAGCCTGGGCCAGACGACGTCGGACGCGCTGCTACGCTTCCGCGCGCCCGGCATGCGTATCGCCGACCGCGCGCCGATCGGCATCGATGCGGTGCTCCGCGCGGCGACGCCGGCGACATTGGAAGCCTTCTATCGTCGCTGGTACCGACCTGAGCATGCCGTCGTCGTGGTCGTATCGGATCTGCCGACCGAGGTGGTGAGGGCCCAGATCGAGGCCGCATTCGGCGACTGGCGGTCGGCCGGCCGCGCGCCGCAGCGGGCCGCCTACGATCAGCCGGACCCGAAACGGGAACTCGACGTCTTCACCCGCGCCGATGCCTCGGGGCTCACCAGCGTCGACATCTGTCGGCTCACCGCCGCCAGCGAGTCGCGGCAGGATTTCGGCGACGCCCGCCGCAACGCGCTCAACCTGATCTGGCGGAGCATCTTCGATCAACGTCTTGCCCAGCTGCGGCAAACCCCGGCCGCTCAGATGCTCGGAGGCCAGGCCGATGTCTGGACCGACGACCGGACCCTTCAGGCCGCCTGCCTTTCCATCAAGCCCACGAACGACGCCTGGGCGCCGGCGCTGGCGGCCGCGCAGGCCGAACTCCTTCGCTTTCAGGCGTCCGGCCCGACCGAGCTTGAGGTCGAAACGGCGATTGAGCGGGTGCGCGCGCGCTTCCGCGGCGCCATTTCCGATGCGGCGGCGCGTTCGACGCCGGACCTCGCCGATCGGATCCCGACCGCCATGCTCGAAGGTCAGCGGCTTGTCGAGCCGCGCCAGGACCTGCGCGCGTTCGACCTGATGGTGGAGGACATCTCCGCCGCCGACGTCCATGCCGCCTTCAAGCAGACCTGGTCCGGCGCGGGTCCCTTGGTCAGCGTGGTGGCTCCAAAGGCGCCGGCGGCGTCCGAGGTGCGCGACGCGTGGCTGGCCCAGCAGCGTCAAACCGGCCTGGCCGCCTATTCCGACAAGCAGGCTGTCGGCGGCTGGGCCTATGCGAAGTCGCCCGCAGGCGTCGTGGCGGACCGCGAGGTTGTGAAGACCGGCGGTTTCGTTCGCATCCGGTTTCGCAACGGCGTCACGCTCAATTTCAAGCGAACGGCCTTCAGTCCCTCCCAGGTCGCCTACCTCGTGCGCTTCGGCGGCGGGCGGCGGCAGATCCAGGATCGAGACCTCATGGCCACCATGCTCGGCGCCCAGATCGTGCCGTTCGGCGGCCTCGGAAAGCACAGCTATGACGACCTCGTCCAGCTTGGGAACCTGGACGTTCGCAACCTTGCACTCCAGATCGGGAACGACAGCTTTTTCATCGGCGACGAGGAGCCGTCCGCAAACCTCGAGTACAAGCTGCAGGTCGCCGCCGCCTATCTGTCCGACCCGGGATTCAGACCGGACATGAACCCGCTGCTGCACGAGGGCGCGGAACTCACCTATCGCATGACGCAGACGCGGCCCGCCATGAGAGCCGCGGCAGCCCTTGCCGAGGCCATCGCACCCGACAGCCCGCTTCTGCTCCCACCCAAGGCGGAGCTGCTCGCGGTGGACAACAAGCGGATCGAAGCCCTCCTGAAGCCGGCCATGACCACCGGCCCGATCGACGTCACCGTGGTGGGAGACATCGACGAGGCGACCGCCGTGCGGCTGGTCGCCGCCTCCTTCGGGGCGTTGGCCCCACGGCCCCCGGCCGCGGCGGCGCGCACTGACGTCTATTTCGCCAGCCTGCCGATGGTCGCGCCGCCGCCCCTGCGCGTTCAGCACGCCGGACCGCCGGATCAGGCGGTGACCGATCTGATCTGGCCGCTCTACGTCGCGACGCCGGCGCGCCGGCGTGAGGAATATGCGATCAGCCTGTTGGCCTCGGTCTTCGCTGCGGAACTTCGGCGAGAGCTGCGGGGCGTCCTTGGCAAGACCTACGCCCCATCTGTCACATCGCAGATGCCCGACCACGCCGATCAGGGCATGCTGAGCGCGCATCTCGAGGCCTATCCAGGCGATCTCGACAGCTTGACCGCGGCGACGATGGCCGTGGCGCGCCGGTTGGCTGCCGGCCTGATCACCGACGAGCAGCTTGCGGCGGCGAGATCGCCGATGCTGGCGGGCAGCCGACAGGACCTGGCGACGAACAGGCGCTGGGTCATGGCCCTTTCGCGCTCGTCGGTCAGTGATCAGGATTTGCGGGACGTCCTTGGCTACGAGGCCCTGCTCAGCTCTATCCGCCTCGACGAGGTGAAGAAGGCGGCCGCCGATTGGTTGACGCGCGCTCCGATCGTCGCGACCGCGACGTCGGCCCAGGCGTCAGGCCAGACGCCGGCCCAGGCGCCGGCCCAGGCGCCGGCCGGAGAAGGGCGGGGATCATGACGCGAGCAGCTGTGGCCGCGGCCATATGGATGCTGTGGACCGGCGCCGCCGTCGCGGCCCCGACGCTTGTGGAGCAATGCCTGGAGGCACCGCCGGCGCGCAGCAACGCCGAGGATCTGAGGCTATGCGACGAGGCCTTGGCGTCCGCGGCGAAGGATGATGCGCCGCTCCGTGCCCAGCTCCTTGTCGCACGCAGCCGTGCGCTGAGCCGGCTTGACCGCTTCGCGCCAGCCGAGGCCGCCGCCGACGACGCC
>JAIXTR010000272.1 GCA_027483845.1 Caulobacteraceae bacterium
GCGGCGGATGATCATGACAGTGGCGGCGTTCTTGGGCCGCACGGCGCGCTGGCCGGCGATGCGCGGGGGGCCTTCGGGCTTGTGGGTCCCGTCCTGCGCTTTGGGGGGGGCTTCTGTCGACATGAAACAACTGTATGACCCCGGCCGGGGGCGAGGGCAGCACGACCTTGCGGAAGGCGGCGCCTGCGGCAGTATGCGTCGGTGATTTTGGGGGCTTCGAATGTCGCATGAGCATGACGCCGCGCTGGACAGCCGGCTCCTGCACCGTCTGGTGTTCTTCACCGACGCGGTGTTCGCGATCGTCCTGACGCTTCTCGTGCTGGAGCTGCGGCCGCCCGAATCGCACGGCGGGTCGGGCGGCGCCGCGGCGTTCGCCGAGATGGGCCCCCACTTCCTGGCGTTCTTCATGAGCTTCGCCCTGATCGGCATCTTCTGGGCGGCGCACATGAGTACGACGCGGCGCCTCGTGCGGTTCGACTGGCCGGCCGCCGTGATGAACCTGGTGTTCCTGTTCCCGATCTGCCTGATCCCCTTCGCCTCGGCCTGGTTCGGGCAGGGGCCGGGCGACCCGTTCGTCTGGAGCGTCTACTGCGGCGTGCTGGTCGCGACCTCGGTGGCGAATATCGCCCTGGTGCTGACGATCTCGCGGGGGCGGGGTCGGTTGATCGCCGGGGGCCTCTCGGGCCGGGACCTGGCCTATCGCCTGGTGAGGGCCTCAGCGCCGGGCGTAGCCTTCGCCATCGGTCTGGCGCTGCTCAACACCAAGCAGGCGCAACTGTCCTACTATTGCTGGGTGATAATCCCCGTCGCGCTCGCCGCCGCCCGGTTCGTCAAGCCGCGGGCCGCCAAATCGGCCCCGGCCCAGACGCCTGCGTAGACGGCTGCCCTAGCGGCGCGGGCCGCCCTTTTTGCCGGTGCGGATGTTCTTCGGCCGACCCTGGGGGCCGCGCTTGGGACCACGATAGCCGCTGGGTCCGCCCGGTCCGCGGTCGCCGCGGGCGCGCATGCCCAGCCGGGGGCGCGGCGCGGTGGGGTCGGGCGCCTCGGGCTCGCTCAACATCTGGAACAGCAGGCCGCCGGTGATCGGCGTGGCCTCCTGCAGGCGCACCTCGACCGTCATGCCCAGCGGCCAGCGCGCGCCCGTCCGTTCACCCACCAGGGCGTGGCTGCGGTCGTCGTGGATGAAGTACTCGCCGCCCAGGCTGGAGACGGGCACAAGGCCGTCCGCGCCGGTCTCGGCCAGCCGGACGAACAGGCCGAAGCGGGTGACCCCGGTGATCCGGCCGACGAACTGCGCGCCGACCCGGTCCGACAGGAAGGCCGCCACATAGCGGTCCATGGCGTCGCGCTCGGCCGCCATCGCCCGGCGCTCGGCGTGGGTGATCAGCTCGGCGGTGTCCTTCATCTTGGCGATGTCCCAGTCGGACAGGCCATCGCTCCCCAGGCCCAGGGCCGAGACCAGGGCCCGGTGGACGATGAGGTCGGCGTAGCGGCGGATCGGCGAGGTGAAGTGGGCGTACTTGGCCAGGTTCAGGCCGTAGTGGCCGATGTTCTCGGTGGAATAGACCGCCTGCATCTGGGTGCGCAGGACCACCTCGTTGACGATGTCGGCGTGGGGCCCCTCGCGGGTATCGGCCAGCAGCTTGTTGAAGCGCTCGGTGCGCGGCGCCTCGCCCTTGGTCCAGGGCAGGCTGAGGGTGCCCAGGAAGTCCACCAGGGCGGCGATCTTCTCCGGGCTGGGCTGGTCGTGGATGCGATAGACCAGGGGCGTCTTCTTCTGCTCCAGGGTCTCGGCGGCGCTGACGTTGGCCTGGATCATGAACTCCTCGATCAGCTTGTGCGCCTCCAGGCTGGCGCGCGGCGTGATCTGAGCGATCTCGCCCTCGGTGTTGATCGAGATCTTCCGCTCCAGGCTCTCGATGCCCAGCGGCGAGCGGGCGTCACGGCCCTTCTTGATGCAGGCGTAGGCGGCCCACAGCGGCTTCAGCACCGGCTCCAGCAGGGGCCCGGTCTTGTCGTCGGGGTTGCCGTCGATGGCGGCCTGGGCCTGCTCGTAGCTGAGCTTGGCGGCCGAGCGCATCAGGCCGCGGATGAACTTGTGGCTGCGCTTGCGGCCATCGGCGCCGAAGACCATGCGCACGGCCATGGTGGCGCGGTTCTCGCCTTCGCGCAGCGAGCACAGGCCGTTGGACAGGCGCTCGGGCAGCATCGGCTCCACCCGGTCGGGGAAGTAGACGCTGTTGCCCTTGTCGCGGGCGGTGCGGTCCAGCTCCGAGCCCGGGCGGACGTAGGCGGCCACGTCGGCGATGGCGACCCAGCAGATCCAGCCGCCGGGGTTCTTCTCGTCGGTGTCGGGCTCGGCATAGACCGCGTCGTCATGGTCGCGGGCGTCGGCCGGGTCGATGGTGATCAGCGGGACCTCGCGCAGGTCTTCGCGGCCGGCCAGGGTCGGCGGCTGGGCGGCCTCGGCCTCGGCCTCCGCGCCTTCGGGGAAGCCGGTGGGGATGCCGTGGGCGTGGATGGCGATGATCGAATAGGCGCGCGGATCGTCCTCGCGGCCGACGACCTCCAGCAGCTTGCCGTGCTTGGGTCCGTAGCGGCTGCCGTGGCTCTCGATCTGGGCCAGGACGAGATCGCCGTCGCGCAGGTCCTCGCCCTCGGGCAGCAGCAGGGTGTCCTTGGTCTTGCGGTCCACCGGCTCGACCCGGACCTCGCGGCGCGACTTGCGGATCACGCCCAGGATGCGGTGGGCGCTCTGGCCCAGGCGCTTGATCAGCCGGGCCTCGGTCTCGCCGTTCTCCAGTTTCACGAAGCGGACGAGCAGGCGGTCGCCCATGCCGGGCGCGCCGGCCTTGAGATCGCCGCCGGGCGCCAGGGGGACCAGCGGCGTGTCCTCGCCGCGCACCAGCTTGACCAGCAGGTCGCCGTCCGGGGAGCGCTCGGCCACGTCGGCCACGCCGACCTCGGGCAGGGCGCCAACTTCCGCAAAGCCTTTTCGGCCCCGCTTGCCCAGCGCGCCTTCGGTCTCCAGGGCCTGCAGCAGGCTGCGCAGGACGCGGCGATCCTCGCCTTTGAGCCCGAAGGCGCGCGCGATGGCGGCCTTGTCGGTCTCGCCGCTCTCGCGGATGAACTTCAGGAGGGTTTCGCGGTCGGGCACGCCTTTGGCAAAGCGCGTGGACTTCGGCATTTTCGTTTTGGCCATCGGGGCGTTCTTATCACTTCACGAGGGCGCACGGCTGCGCCGCAGGAGAAAAAGATGCTGACCGGCATGCACAGGTTCCCGCGGCAGGATCAGGTGACCTATGGGCGGCCCGCCGCCGAGGTGGTGGCGGAGCTGGCCGAGGCCTGGGGCGCACGCCGGATCCTACTAACGACGACCCGCTCTTTGGCTGACGGCTTGGCGGCCGAGTTCGCGGCGGCGCTCGGGGACCTCTGCGTGGGCGTGTTCGCCGAGATCGGCGCTCATTCCCCGCGGGCCGGGGTCATCGCGGGGGCCGCGGCGGCGCGGGAGCTGGACGCGGACCTCCTGGTGGCGCTGGGCGGCGGCTCGGTGATCGACGCCACCAAGGTGATGCAGCTGGCGCTCTGGGCGGGACTGGAAGCCCCGGAGGCGCTCGACGCCTACCGCGCGGGGCGCGGACCGGATCGTGTGGACGTCGCCGCGGTCCCCGCCGGCGTCAGGATGATCGCCGTTCCGACGACCTTGTCGGCCGCCGAGTTCACGCCCTTCGCGGGCGTCAGCGACCCGGCCCGACGGGTGAAGGAGGGCTTCACCCATCCGATGCTCGCGCCGCGGGCGGTGGTGCTGGATCCGTCGATGACACTCTCGACCCCGCCGGACCTCTGGGCGTCCACCGGCATGAAGGCCGTGGACCATGCGGTGGAACAGCTCTGCCACCCGGTGCGCGCGCCCTATGCCGACGCCCTGGCGGCTGAGGGGCTGAAGCGGCTGGGACGGGGGCTGTCGGCGACTATGGGCCGCCCTGACGATCTCGACGCGCGTCTGGAATGCCAGTTCGGCATGTGGCTGGCGATCAGCGGCGTTGGTTCGGGCCGCGGCATGGGGGTGAGCCACGCCATCGGCCACACCCTGGGCGGCAGCTATGGCGTGCCGCATGGCATCACCTCCTGCGTCACCCTGCCGGCCGTTCTGCAGTGGAGCGCGTCGGCGGCCATCGCAGCCCAGGCGCAGATCAGCGAGTTGCTGAGCTATCCGGGCGCGGCGGCCAGCGCCGTGCGCGAGCTGGTGGCCGGCCTGGGCCTGCCGACGGACCTGGCGAGCGTCGGCGTCTCCCCGAAGGATTTCCAGGCTATCGCGGAGCACACCATGCACGACGCCGGCGTCCGCAATAATCCCCGGCCCATCCGCGGGCCGGAGGACATCGTCGAGATCCTGGAGCTGGCGGCGGGCTAGGCCTTGAGGAACGCGATTATCGCCGGATAGGCGGCACGGTCCTGCAGCATGAACAGGTGGCCGCCCTCGAACCATTCCAGTTCGGCGCCCGGAATGCGCGCGGCCATCTTCTCCTGGGTCGCGGGCAGGGCGACGCCGTCGTAGCGGCCGGCGGCGATCAGGGTCGGGCAAGCGATCTTTGGAAGGCGGTCCCAGGTGTCGTGGGCGGCGCGGGCCTCGAGCTGGCGGTGGGCGCCTTCGGCCCGACCGGGTTCGCCGGCGAAGGGATCGGCGGCGGCGAGTTCGACAAGCTTGGCGTACTCGGCGGGGTTGGCGGCGGCCCAGGCGGCGTCGCGGCGGACATCGCTGATCGGGATCATGTGCCGGGCGCGGGCCTCGCCCTTCAGGTCCTCGATCTCATGGAAGGGGTAGGAGGCGCCGCCCTCGCCGCCGGGCGAGGTGCAGGCCAGGACGAGGCGGCTGACGCGGCCCGGATGCCGCAGGGCCAGTTCCTGGGCCACCATCCCGCCGAACGACACGCCCAGCACCGGGACGGCGTCCCACCCGACATGGTCCAGCAGCGCCGCCGCATCGTCGGCGTAGTCCGCCATGGAATAGGGAACGTCCGGCTTGTCGGTCCGCCCCAACCCGCGCTGGTCGTAGGCCAGCAGGTCGAACGCCCTCGCCAGCGGCGAGGCGAACACGTTCGGCTGCACCC
>JAIXTR010000208.1 GCA_027483845.1 Caulobacteraceae bacterium
GATCCCGATCATCGCCGACGAGTATCCCGACCCCGAAAAAGGCTCCGGCGCGGTGAAGATCACGCCCGCCCACGACTTCAACGACTTCATGGTCGGCAAGCGTCACAACCTGCCGATGATCAACGTCTTCGACGACTTCGCGCGGATCAACGACAACGCGCCGCCGGAGTATCGCGGCCTGGATCGCTTCGCCGCCCGCAAGAAGGTGATCGAACAGTTCGAGGCCCTGGGCCTGCTGCGCGAGATCGAGAAGACCCGCCATACCGTGCCGCATGGCGACCGCTCGGGCGTCGTGGTCGAGCCCTACTTGACCGACCAGTGGTACGTCGCGGCGGATGTCCTGGCCAAGCCCGCCATCGCGGCGGTCGAGAAGGGCGACACCGTCTTCGTGCCCAAGGCCTGGGAGAAGACCTACTTCGAGTGGATGCGGAACATCCAGCCGTGGTGCGTGTCGCGCCAACTGTGGTGGGGCCACCGCATCCCCGCTTGGTACGGCCCGGACGGCAAGCCGTTCGTCGAGGAAACCGAAGCCGAGGCCCAGGCCAAGGCCGACGAGCACTATGGGCGCGCCGTCCAGCTGCGCCAGGACGAGGATGTCCTCGACACCTGGTTCTCGTCCGGCCTCTGGCCGTTCTCCACCATGGGCTGGCCCGAGAAGACCTCGGACCTGGCGCGGTTCTACCCGACCCACACCCTGATCACCGGCTTCGACATCATCTTCTTCTGGGTCGCCCGGATGATGATGCAGGGCATCCACTTCACCGGCGAAGTTCCGTTCAAGCGGGTGTTCATCAACGCCCTGGTCCGCGACGCGACCGGCGCCAAGATGTCCAAGTCCAAGGGCAACGTCATGGACCCGCTGGAGCTGGTGGACGACTACGGCGCCGATGCGCTGCGGTTCACGCTCACCGCCATGTCCGGCCAGGCCCGCGACATCAAGCTCAGCCGCCAGCGGATCGAGGGCTACCGCAACTTCGGCACCAAGCTCTGGAACGCCACCCGCTTCACCCAGATGAACGGCTGCGCCCGCGCCGAGGGCTTCGATCCCGCGTCGGTGAAGGTCGCCCTCAACCGCTGGATCGTCGGCGAGACCACCCGCACGGCCCAGGCCGTCACCGCCGCCCTGGCCGATTGCGGCTTCGGGGAGGGGACGGAGCAGCTCTACCGCTTCATCTGGAACCAGTACTGCGACTGGTACGTCGAGCTGGCCAAGCCGCTGCTGACCGGCGACGACGCCGCCGCCAAGGCCGAGACGCAGGCCACCGCCGCCTGGGTGCTGGACGTCATCCTAGCCCTGCTTCACCCGGTCATGCCCTTCATCACCGAGGAGCTGTGGGCTCAGACCCAGGACCTCGGCGCGCCGCGCCCCCACAAGGGTTTCCTGATGACCGCCCGCTGGCCGGACCTGCCGGACAGCCTGATCGACCCCGCGGCCGACGCCGAGATCGGGCTGGTCATCGAGGCCATCTCCGAGGGCCGCTCGGTCCGCTCGGGTCTGAACGTGCCCCTGTCAGCCAAGCCGCCCTTGCTGGTGGTCGAGGCCACCGACGCTCAGCGCGCCACGCTCGCCGCCAACGCCGCCCAGATCGCCCAGCTTCTGCGGGTCTCGGGCGTCGAGGCCGTGTCCGCCGCGCCTGAGGGCGCGATCCCCTTCGTCGTGGCCGGCGCCACCTTCGCCCTGCCGGTGGCCGAGTTCATCGACTTGGCCGTCGAGCGCGCCCGCCTGACCAAGGAGGTCGCGGCCCTGAAGGGTGAGATCGCCAAGATCTCCGGCAAGCTGAACAACGCCGACTTCGTCTCCCGCGCGCCGGAGGAGGTCGTCGAGGAGAACCGCGAACGCCTCGCGGAAGCCGAAGGCGCCAAGGCCAAGCTGGAAGGCGCCCTGGCGCGGCTCTAGCGGGGCAGCCCGGCGGCTATTCGGCCGCCGCCGCGACGCCCACGCGGCGAGGTCTGGCCCGCGTCTTGGCCTGGCCCCGCCGCTTGCGCGCCCAGATCACGACGCCCGTGGCGCTGAGCCCGGCGACGGCGAGCCCCAACAGCGACACCAGGATGCGTCCCGGCAGGCCCAGGATCCGGCCGGAGTGCAGCGGGAACTGCGCCTGCAGGAAGATGTCCCCGGCGCTGCCCTGGCCCGGCGTCACGGCGCCCACAGGTGCGCCCGTACGGCCGTCGACGTAAAGCCACGGATTGCCCAGGCCGCCGTCGCCGTGGTCCTCGCCGGGCCGGTAGAAGCCGACGCCATAGACGTCGAAGGCCGGCGAATAGAAGATTCCGCCCGCCGGGGCCGTCCAGCCCCGCCGCCGCGCCTCGGCGCTGGCCAGGGCGATGGCCTGCTCGCGGGTCAGGGTGGGGGACGCGGGGCGCTCCAGCGGCCGAGGGGTTCGCGACGCGAAGGGATCCTCGGATAGCGGCGAGACCAGGCTCACCAGCGGCCGCACCACCTCATGGCCGAGGTTCATCGACACCGACGTCACCGCCAGGGTCAGCAACAGCAGCCACAGCCAGACCCCGCCCGAGCGGTGCAGGTCGAACAGATAGCGATAACCGCCCTCGCGCCAGCGGAACGCGAACGACTTTCGCCAGCTGGCCAGCTTGGGGAACGAGATCCATAGCGCCACCAGGCAGTCCAGCGTCCAGGCGATGCCGATCACCCCCATCAGCAGCACGCCGACATCGACGCCCGAGACCAGGGGCAGGGTCAGGCTGTAGTGCAGCTTGTAGAGGAACGGCAGCAGGTTCTCGCGCGTCAGGGACGGCTGTCCCCAGAACCGCTGCCCCTGCAGCTCGCCCGTGACCGGGTCGAGCGCCAGTTGGTTGAAGGATAGCTCCCGGCCCTTGCCCGTCGCCGGGTCGGGGCGCGGCTCGACGCTGAGCTGCAGGGCCTCCCCGGGCTCCACCGCCAACGGCAGGAAGGTGATCTGCACCCGCGGATCGCCCCGCTCGACCGCATTGGCCAGCGTCAGCGGCGCCTGCGGCTGGCCGGGCGTCTCGGCGACGTAGAGGCTGGGGTTCAGCCAACCATCGACCTCGTGGTCCCACGAGATGATCGCCCCGGTCAGGCCGGCGATGAACAGGAAGCCGGCGGCCCCCAGGCCCAGCCAGCGATGGACGACGACCAGCCCGCGACGCATGCCCGGCGCCTCAGAACCGGCGGCTGACCGTGGCCACGACGGCCCGGCGAACGCCCAGGAAGCAGTCCCCCCGCGCCAGGCAGGTGTTGTAGTAGCGCTTGTCGGTCAGGTTGGTGGCGCTCACGCTGACCAGCCAGTCGCGATAGCTCAAGGCCGCGGTGGCGTCGGCCAGGGTGAAGTCCGGCGTCCGCACATCCCCCGAGTAGCTGGCGCCCACGTAGCGGACGCCCCCGCCCAGGCGAAGGCTGAGCTCATCCGTCAGCGGGAAGGTGCGCGCGACGAACACCGAGGCCTGCCGCTCGGGCGTGCTGGGCAGCCGTTGGCCGACCTCCAGCGGGTTGTTGCTCTTGCTGATTTCGGTGTCCGAGAGGGTGAGGGCGCCATTGATGTCGAAGCCGGCGATCTGCGCCTGCGCCTCGGCTTCCACGCCCTTCAGTCGGGCCTCGCCGGTCTGGACCGAGAAGTAGGGGTTCACCGGGTCGTCGGTCAGCCGGTTGCGCTCGGTGATGTCATAGGCCGCCAGGGTCAGCAGCGTCCCGGGCGCCGCCTGCCACTTGATCCCGGCTTCCCACTGCCGTCCGCGCGTGGGCTTGAAGGTCTCGCCCGCGAAGGTCCGGCCAGTGACCGGCTGGAAGCTCTCGGAATAGCTGACATAGGGCTTAAGCGTCGGCGTCAGATCCGCCATCACCGCGGCGCGATAGGTGGTCGCCGTGTCGACCTCGCCGGCGGTCTTGGCCCGGTCGCGCCGGACGCCCAGCAGCACCGACACCGCCCCATGGCGCAGGGTGTCCTGCAGATAGAAACCCACCTGGCTCTGGCGCTCGTCGGGATTGGCCGACCGCGCGGGGATCGTATAGGCGCCATAGACCGGGGCGTAGGCGTCGATCGGCGTCGTCAGGCCCGAGAAGCCCTCGCTGGACTGGCTGTAGTGCTGGTAGTCGATCCCCGCGAGCAGGGTGTGTGCGACCGCGCCAGTGTCCAGCTTGGCCTCGACATTGTTGTCCGTCGAGAAGGTGCGGATGTCCGGATAGATCGCGAAAATGTAGCGGTTCAGGATCCGCCGGTCCGGATCGATGAAGGGCTGCGCGGGGTTGCTGTAGCTGTCG
Organism: Caulobacteraceae bacterium; assembly: GCA_027483845.1. Lineage (GTDB taxonomy): Bacteria > Pseudomonadota > Alphaproteobacteria > Caulobacterales > Caulobacteraceae > Phenylobacterium. The sequence continues at coordinate 4,238 of JAIXTR010000208.1, forward strand.
GGATAGATCGCCTGGTAGTCCACATGCGCGTCCAGCCAGCGGCTGTTGCTGCGCAGGGTGATCCGGTCGTTGACCTTGTGCTCGGCCAGCAGGCTCACTGCGAGGGTGCGGGTGTCATAGGTCTCGAAATCCGGCTCGCTGAGGAAGCGCGAGACGGGCAGGCGGCGGCCGGGCTCCGCCAGCAGGCTCGCCGCGGATGGCACGAAGGTCGAGATCGTGCCGCTGTTGTCCTTCTGATAGCGCCCAATCAACGTCAGCGTGGTGTCCGCGGTCGGCGCCCACGTCAGCGACGGCACGATCATCACCCGGTCGTCGGCGACGTAGTCCGTCTGGGTGTCCGCCTCCCGCACCACGGCCACCACCCGGCCGGCCAGGGTCCCGGCGGCGTTGAGCGGACCCGTGAAATCCGCGACGCCCTCGAACCGATCGAAGGATCCGTACGAGATGGAGAGTTCCCCGGCCGGCGTGAACGCGGGCCGCTTGCTGGTCTGGTTGATGAGCCCGCCCAGCGAGCCGGCGCCGTACAGCGATCCGCCAGGCCCCTTCAGAACCTCCACCTGCTCCAGCATGCGGATGTCCGTGCGCGGCATGTAGTAGCCGAACGTCTGCCGCAGACCGTCCAGGTAGATCGGCGCATCGACGCCCCGGACGAATGAATTGTCGTTCCGGCCATCGTTGCCATAGGCCTCGGCGACGACGCCGGCGGTGTAGCGGAGCGTTTCCTGCAGCGACTGGGCGCCCCGTTCCAGGAACTGCTGGCGGCCCACGACGCTGATGGCCTGCGGCGTGTCGATGACCGCCGTGTCGGTCTTGCCGCCTGCGGTGCGGACCGCTTCGCCCTGGACCACCACGCCCTCCAGATAGGCGGGGGAGTCGGCCGTCGTGTCGGCATGCGCGGGGAGGCCCGCCAGGAGGGCCAAGGGGGACACGAAACAGAGGACGCGGCGCACACCAAACTCCCGAAACAAACCTGCGAATGACTCGCAATCGCGTTCTAGGGGACGGGTGTTGGGTTGGCAACCAACTTGCGAACGGTTCGCAAAACATGACGGGTTCGGCGAACAGCGTTGACATTCACATCGTCATGTTCTCTAAATGTTCTCATGATCGACGACGATCCCCGCCACCGGATGCTTGCGCAGATGAGCGAGTGCGCCTTCCGGCTGGGCGAGCGGTTCGGCGCCGCGGCCGAGCAGGCTGAGACCCATGCCGAGCGGATTGAGGCCTATGAGCTGTTCGACCGCTGCTTCTTCGCCGTCCGCGTCTCGATTGCGCTGGAACTGCGCCTGCGGCGCGAAGCCCGGCTCGAGGGTCGCCTGCCCGTCGCGGCTGCGGCCTTCGCACCCGAGGCGGACGACATTGAACCCGGCGACGAGGAGCGGGCCGAGACCGAGCGCTATACCGAATTGGACCGGGATCGGGACCGCGAGCCGGCCAGCCTGCCGGTCCTGCTCACCACCCTGACCCGCATCGCGGACGGCGCCGCGGCCTTGCCAGGCCCACCGCCAGCTGAGCTCCCGACCCTGCGTGAGTTGCTGGCCCGCATGTCGGTGCAGTCCGGCTCGGCGGGCGTTTCAAGCCCGGCGGGGGCTGCGAAACCTGCCGCCGCCTTCGCACCGGTCTGGCGGGGTCCGCCACCACCCCGGCGTTCGCGATGAGCGCGCCTGCGGGTCCAATGTCGCTGCGCGGCGGGTCACGCCGCCGCGCCACGGGGCCGCCCGCGTGAACACGGCTGCGCTCTAGGATCTCAGCGTCATCATCGGCCACATCCTGACGGCGCCCCGGGCTCCGGCAGCGCGAACCTGCATCCAGCGCGGCGCCGATACTGACGTCGGCGGGTTAAGCCGGCGCCCCAATCTCACGCCCTGAACAACCCTGCGTCAGAACGACGCGATGGGGCGCCGACGCGCGCCATTTAATCCAGAAGTCATTTCTCACCAGAATAGTCAGCCGAGCTGAATGAAGCATCGAAATGCGTTCGCTGTTCGGCTGTCGCGCTGTGGCGGGCGGCGACCGTGTGAATGACGGCGAATACTGAGTTTACAACGCCCGGAGACTGCAGCGTGAGCGTGCTGGACAATACCAAGATCGGCGCGAAGATCGCCGCGATGATGATCGCCCTGGGGCTGATCTGCATGGCTGTCGCGGCCTATGGCGGCCAGCGCCTGCTCGCGAACGACGCGAGCTACTCCGTCCTCACCGACATCAGCGGCCCGGCGCGGGTCCAGATGGCCCGGGCGAACCGGGTCGTGAATCAGATGGCCTACTTGGCCGCCATGACCGTCTTCTACGACGGCGCTTCGCCCGAAGGGCGAAAGGCCAAGGCGTCCTACGACAAAGCCTACCCGAGATTGCAGGCCTATCTGAAGGAGGGCGCGAACGGCTTGCCGAAAGAAGCCGTTGAGATCAACGCCTTGATCACGGGCGCGGAGAAGGTGAAGTCGGATCTGGACAAGGTCGTGGCGCTGGGCGCCCAAAACCGGACCGCGGAAGCCAGTCAGGCCATGATCGTCGCGTCGACGGAGATCGAAGCCTTCGGCGTCGCCAACGCCAAAATCGTTGACCGTTCCATCGCGGAAGGCAAAGCGCAGTCCGCCGCGATGAGCGCGGCGTCAAACCGTACCCTGGTCCAGCTACTGGCCATCGCCGCGCTCGGCACGCTTGCCGGCGTGGGCGGCGCCATGTGGATCACCCGGGTCAGCATCACCCGGCCGCTGAACCGCCTGTCCGATGGGATGGGTCGCCTGGCCGCGGGCAATTTGGACGTCGAGGTTGAGGGGCAGACGCGCCGCGACGAAGTGGGCGTGATGGCCCAGGCCGTGCAGGTCTTCAAGGAGAATGGGCTGAAGGCTCGCGCGACGGCCGCTGAGGCTGAGCAGATGCGCGCGGACGTGGATGCGCAGCGCACCCGCGCCGAGGCCGAACGGCGCGAAAGCGAGGCCGAGCAGGCCTCGGTCGTCAGCGCCATCGCCGGTAGCCTTGCGAAGCTGGCGCAGGGCGATCTGACGAGCCGGATCGACGCCGACTTCACCGGCCAATACGCCCAGATAAAGTCCGACTACAACGCCGCGATCGCCTCGCTGCGCGAAGCGATGTCCGCGATCGCCGGCTCGACCAGCGGCATCCGCAACGGCTCCGATGAGATCGCCGCGGCCTCCGACGACCTGTCGCGCCGCACGGAACAGCAGGCCGCCAACCTGGAAGAGACCGCCGCCGCGCTCGACGAGATCACGGCCACGGTGAAGCGCAGCGCCGAAGGCGCCCGCGACGCGTCCGTCGCCGCCACGGGCGCCCGCCAGGATGCGGAGAAGTCCGGCGAGGTCATGCAGGAAGCGGTCGCCGCCATGACGGAGATCGAGGCCAGCTCGGGTCAGATCTCCCAGATCATCGGCGTCATCGACGAGATCGCCTTCCAGACCAATCTGCTGGCCCTCAACGCCGGCGTCGAGGCGGCCCGGGCGGGCGAGGCCGGTCGCGGCTTCGCCGTGGTCGCCCAGGAGGTTCGCGCCCTGGCCCAACGCTCGGCCGAGGCGGCCAAGGAGATCAAGACCCTGATCGCCAGCTCGTCGTTCCAGGTGGAGCGGGGCGTGAAGCTGGTCGGCGCGACCGGCCAGGCCCTCGGCGACATCGTCAGCAAGGTCGGCAAGATCGATCAGCTGATCTCCGAGATCGCCCAGTCGTCCCAGGAACAGGCGACGGGCCTCAATCAGGTCAACACCGCCGTCAATCAGATGGATCAGGTGACCCAGCAGAACGCGGCCATGGTCGAACAGGCCACCGCCGCGGCCTCGAACCTCAAGCGCGAAGCCAACGAGCTGGCGCGCCTGGTCGTGCGATTCGAAACCGGCCAGGCTGGCCAACCGGCCATGCCCCAGGCCCGGGCGCCCCAGCTGGCGACCGCGTCGGCGGACCGTCACGAGCCTGCGCCCAACCCGGTCGCCCGGATGCAGTCCAAGGTCGCCCAATTCGCCCGACCCGCCGCCGCCGCCGCCGCGGCCCCGGCGTCCGACACCTGGGACGAGTTCTGATCCCAGCCGCGATGTGATGCAGATGGGCGGCGGCGGCGGATAACGCCGTCGCCCGTTTGCCTCTTACGCTAGGTTATGCTTGTTCACCTGACAGAACCGGGCGCGGACCCGGTGGTGTTAGGGAGCATTCGATGTCCGAGGCCGTTCTGCCGGCGGGTTGGCCTGCCATGTCGATCCAGCAGGCGCATGCGTTGTTGAGCAGCCCGGGCCTGCCGACCGAGGTCGAAGAGGTCGACATCCGCGGCGTGCGGCTCAAGACCTGGAAGAACCAGCCACCGACGCTGCGCGCCGTCGCTGAACTGGCCAAGACCCACGGCGACAAGGTCTTCCTGGTCTACGAGGACGAGCGGGTCACCTACGACGCCTTTCACCGCGCCGTCGCCGCCTTCGCCATCGAGCTCCAGGCCCAGGGCGTGGAGAAGGGCGACCGGGTCGCCGTCATCATGCGCAATGTGCCCGAGTGGGCGGTGGCCTTCTACGCGGCGGCCTCGATCGGCGCGATCGTCACCCCGCTGAACGCCTGGTGGACCGGGCCGGAGCTGGAGTATGGCCTCACCGATTCCGGGACCAAGGTCGCGGTCATGGACGCCGAGCGCTTCGGCCGGATGACCGAGCACTTCGTCAACTGCCCCGACCTGAAGCGAGTCTATGTCAGCCGCGAACCCGGCGAGATCGCTCACCCCTACGTCAGCAAGCTCGAGGACGTTCTGGGCGGCGCCAACGCCTGGGCCGAGCTGCCGGACCAGGCCATTCCGCCGGTCGACATCGCTACCGACGACGACGCGACCATCTTCTACACCTCCGGAACGACGGGGAAGCCCAAGGGCGCCCTGGCGACGCACCGGGCGGTGAACGCCAACATCTTCACGGCCGGCGCCGCCGCCGCCCGTTCGTTCCTGCGCCGCGGCGAGGCGCCGCCCGCGCCCGATCCCGATGCGCCCCAGCGTTCGGCCCTGCTGTCCGTGCCGTTCTTCCACGTCACCGGCTGCTTCGCGGTGCTGAACCCCACGGTGGCCACCGGCGGCAAGCTGGTCCTGATGTTCAAGTGGGAGCCGATCCGCGCCTTCGAACTGATCCAGCGCGAGAAGGTGACGACCGCCGGCGGCGTGCCGACCATCGCCTGGCAGCTGCTGGAGCATCCCGCCCGCGCCGACTACGACCTGTCGTCCCTGGAGAGCGTCTCCTACGGCGGCGCGCCGTCGGCGCCGGAACTGGTGCGGCGCCTCAAGGAAGTCTTCCCCAAGTCGCAGCCCGGACAGGGTTGGGGCATGACCGAGACCTGCGCCACCGTCACGTCCAACGCCGCCGAGGACTATCAGCACCGCCCCGACAGCTGCGGTCCGGCCGCCGCCGTCGCCGAGCTTCAGATCCGCGATCCTGCCGATGGCGTCACGGTCCTTCCGCCGGGCGCGGTGGGCGAACTCTGGTCGAAGGGCCCGATGAACGCCCGGGCGTACTGGAACAAGCCCGAGCCCACCGCCCAGACCTTCGTCGACGGCTGGGTCCGCACGGGCGACCTGGCGCGCGTCGATGAGGAAGGCTTCTGCTTCATCATCGACCGGGCCAAGGACATGCTCATCCGCGGTGGCGAGAACATCTACTGCGTCGAGGTCGAGAACGTTCTCTACGATCACCCGGCGATCATGGACGCCGCCGTGGTCGCCAAGCCGCACCGCATCCTGGGCGAGGAGCCGGCCGCCGTCGTCACCCTCAAGCCGGGCGCCGAGGCGACCGAGGAGGAACTTCGGGCGCACGTCGCCGAGCGCCTGGCCGCCTTCAAGGTGCCGGTGGCGGTGAAGTTCTGGCATGAGACCCTGCCGCGCAACGCCAACGGCAAGATCCTCAAGACCGAGCTGAAGAAGCTGTTCGCGGAAGACGCGGCCTGAAGACGAGGGCCGACCTCTTGCTCGTCGCGCGCGGCCTCTTCGAGAGTCGCGCCAAGGCCCGGGCGGCCATCGAGGCGGGCGGGGTGACGGCGGACGGTCGGCCGGTCTCAAAAGCCTCCGAACTGCTCGCCGACGATGCCGTGGTGGACGCCGTGGCCGCTCACCCCTGGGTGGGGCGCGGCGCGCTGAAGCTGGTCCACGCCTTGGACATCTGGCCTGTGGCCGTCGAGGGGCAGGTGGTGCTGGACGTGGGCGCCTCGACGGGCGGCTTCACCGAGGTCTGCCTGGCCCGCGGCGCGACGCGGGTCTATGCGGTCGACGTGGGCCGCGGCCAGCTGCACCTGCGCGTGGCGGCCGATCCTCGGGTCATCTCGCTGGAAGCCACTGACGCCCGCGACCTGACACCCGACTTGATCCCCGAGCCGCCGGGCCTGGTCGTAACCGACGTCAGCTTCATCGCCCTGGCAAAGGCGCTCCCCGCCGCCTTGAGGTTGGCGCAGCCCGGCGCGCAGCTGGTCGCGCTGGTGAAGCCCCAGTTCGAGGTCGGGCGCGAGAAGGTCGGGAAGGGCGGGCTCGTCACCGACGCCGCTGCGCAGGCCGAAGCCGTGGAGGCGGTGAAGGCCTTCGTATCGGGCGCCGGCTGGACCGTCCGCGATGCCGCCGCCAGCCCGATCACGGGCGGCGACGGCAATCGCGAGTTTCTGCTCTGGGCGAGCCTTTAGTCGACGACGGCGTATTTGCCGCTGGCGTCGCGGCAGACGCGGACGAACCGGGTCTGGGTCCGGCCGTCAGGCATGTAGATCGGGCTCTCGGCGAGGGTGCAGCCGTCCGGCTCGGCCGGCCGCTCGGCGGCGCGGTAGCGCTCGGCCCGCGGCTCGTCGCGCCAGGCGTCCTCACGGGCCTGAGCTGCGGCCCCGGCGTAGGCGTCCCGGTCGTAGTAGCCGTTCGACGCGGCGGGCGGCGGCGGCGGGGGCAGGGGCGCCGGATCGTAGCGGGTCGAGTACTGCGGTCCTTGCGTGCACGCCGCCGTCTTGTTGCCGACCACGCCGCCGGCGATGGCGCCCAGCAGGCCGCCCAGCAGGGCGCCTTCCGTGCGCGCGTTGCGGGCCGCGGCGTTCGAGCCGATCACCGCCCCCATGCCGCCGCCGATCAGGGCGCCGGCCGTCCCGCGCTGGTTGGCGTCGCGGCGGCAGGGATCGTAGTTGTAGCTATTGCCGCCCTGGGCGGTGTAGGACCCGGCGGGTTGGGCCAGCGCCTGTGCGCCAGAGCCCAGCGCGATCACGCCGGCGAGCGCGGCGGCTGCGGCCTTGGCGATGGTGACCTGCGTGGACATTCTGTATCCCTCGATTTCGATGCGTTCCGTCGCCTCACAGCGACGCTTGTCAGGAAGATGCGGCCGCGAACCTGAACGGCTGTTGAGAAACTCGTTCATGTTCGTTCATTTGGACTTAACCGTGGCGTCGGCGAGGACGACCGCATGAGGTATCCCAAGCGCCGTCCCCAGGACCGTCCCACACCCCGCCCGCCCGCGGGGCCGCCGGCCGAGTTCCGCATCGACTCCGTGGGCGGGGAGGGCGATGGCGTCGCCTCAGGGCCGGTCTTCGTGCCGTTCACCCTGCCAGGCGAGCGGGTGCGCGCCCAGGGCTCCGGCGAACGCCGCGACCTGCTCGAGGTGCTGGAGGCCAGCGACCAGCGCGTCGAGCCGCCCTGTCCGCATTTCGGCGTCTGCGGCGGCTGCGCCCTCCAGCATTGGGCGCACGCGCCCTACCTGGACTGGAAAGTCGAACGGCTGGTGGGCACCCTGGCGCGCCAGCACATCGAGACCGAGATTCTGCCGGCGTTCGCCGCCGGCCCGGGTACGCGCCGCCGGGTCGCGCTCCACGCCCGCAAGGGCCATCGTGACGCCGCCCGCCTGGGCTACAAGGGCCGCAAGTCCTGGGACCTGGTGGAGATCGCTGTCTGCCCGATCGCCGACCCGCAGATCCAGGCCGCGATCCCGGCGCTCAAGCGTCTGGCTGCGCCCCTGTTCGAGCATCCGAAGTCCGCGCCAACCCTCCACGTCACCCTGACCGACACCGGCCTGGACGTGGACATCACCGGGGTCGAGGCCCGCAGCGGCGGCCTGTCGGCCGACGCTCGCATGCAGCTCGCCGAGCGCGCCGCCGACGGCGACTTCGCCCGGGTCACCCTGGCCGGCGAGATGGCCTATCTGGCCCGCATGCCGCAGGTGCGCCTGGGCCCCGCGCGGGTCAGCCTGCCGCCGGGCAGCTTCCTGCAGGCGACGCCGGGCGCCGAGGCCGCCATGACCGAATTCGTGGGTCAGGCCGCGGCGGGCGCCCACCGCATCGTCGACCTCTTCTGTGGGGTGGGGACCTTCACCTTCCGTCTGGCCGAGGTCGCTCCGGTACACGCCGCCGACTTTTCGGCCGGCGCTGTCGCCGCGCTGAGCGCGGCGCTGGCTGGCGCGCCCGGTCTCAAGGGGGTCACCGTCGAGGCCCGCGATCTCGCCCGTCGACCGCTGCTCGTCCACGATCTGCGACACACCGATGTGGCCGTCTTCGACCCGCCGCGCGCCGGCGCCGCAGAACAGACGGCCGAGCTGGCCGCCTCCGGCGTCTCCCGCGTGATCGCCGTGTCGTGCAATCCGGCCACCTTCGCCCGCGACGCACGCACGCTCATCGACGCCGGCTTCACGCTGGATCGGGTCTGGCCGGTGGATCAGTTTCTGTGGTCGCCCCACGTCGAACTCGTGGGCGTGTTCTCCCGCTAGCGGCGGCGCAGGCGCACCAGCACGAAGATCCCCACGACCACCGCGAACGGGGCCACCAGCAGGATGGCGCCGAGCGTGTTCATCCCTGGCCTCCGCCAAGCGGATTAGGCGCGCGGGCCGCGCGCCGGCCATGCAGGCGCTCACGCTCCTGGCGCAGGCGATCCACCTCGGCGGAGAGGTCTGCGATGTCCGAGGTCAGCTGCCCGACGCGGGCCTTCAGATACGCGTTCTCTCGCGCCAGATCGTCCGCGTCCTGCGGCGAACTCATCGACGTCGAAGTCCAAGCAGTCCAAACGCCACGGGAATCGCGGCGGCGGTCAGGACGAACAGCGCGGACATCAGGAACATTGGGCGGCCTTGGGCGGAACCATGACGCACATCGCCACAGGCGCGTACATGGCGTGGAAGGTCAGAAATTCAAGTCAAACCGAAATTATGGACCTCGAAACTTAAGAATATTATGAGTTCAGCTCGTGCGGATGCCAAACATGCGTTTTCGCGCATCAATAATGGAGCCGCCGTGTTATGGATGACGCCTGCGGAAAAATTTGCCGCACAAAGAATTGGCCTGGCCAAGAGCCGGGCGTCGTCAGCGGCGAGGTGTGGCCATGGCCAAGGGTCAGAAGAAATCGAACAAGGAAGCCCGCAAGCCGAAGCAGCCGGCCGCGAAGCCGCCCGAGGTGGTCAAGGTCCTGAAGTCGATGATCCATGGCCGCTGACCCTCAGGCTGAAGGCGGCTTCTCCAGTCTCCTGAAGATGCTGTTCCGCCCCGCGGTCGCCAAGGCCGAGGTCCGCGCCGAGATCTGGCGGCTGGGGCAGCGGCATCTCGGTTGGCCGCTCGAGGGCGCGCTGGCCGAGCTCAAAGAACCCAATCTGCCTGTCGCCCGCGCGATCCTGCTTCGCGCCTGCGTCCATCAACTCAGGACTCAATGACCATGCGCAATGTCTCGAAGACCTGGGCGACGCCCCCGGCGCCGGCCCGGACCGGTCTGGCCGACCCGCGCTCAACAGGATCCGCGGCGACCGTCGCGCCGATCCGTCAGGGTGTGCTCACCGACCGGCGCAGCACGCGCTAGCCTGTCGAGGCCTAGAGGCCGAACAGGTCCAGCTGTCCGCCGGGCTTGGGGGCGACCCGGAACTGACTGACGTCGAGGGGCGGACGCGGCTGATCCAGGCCGTAGCGGGCCTTGGCCGCTCGGAAGCGCGCAGCCATTATGTCTGCCAGGGGGCCCTGGCCCTTCATGCGGCTGCCCCACTCGGCGTCATAGTCCTTGCCGCCGCGCATCTGGCGGACCAGCGACATCACCCGGCGCGCCCGATCCGGATGGTCCGTCTCCAGCCATTCCCGGAACAGATCCTTGATCTCGTGGGGTAACCGCAGCGCCACGTAACCGGCGCTCGTGGCGCCCGCGAGGGCGGCCTGTTCGAGCACGACGTCCATCTCGTGGTCGTTCAGGCCGGGGATGACGGGCGCGAACATCACCATCGCCGGTACGCCCGCGGCGGTGAGCTTGCGCACCGCCTCGATGCGCTTGTCCGGCGTCGCGGCCCGCGGCTCCATCGAGCGGGCCAGCTTGCGGTCCAGGCTGGTGATCGAGATCGCGACGCGCGCCAGGTTCATCGACGCCGCCTCGGCAAGCAGATCCATGTCGCGCACGACCAGGGCGGACTTGGTGATCACCGAAAATGGATGCCGGAAGCGTAGCAGCACTTCGATCAGGCCCCGCGTGACGCGCAGGGCGCGCTCCTGCGGCTGATAGGGATCGGTGTTGCCACCGATATGGATCGCCTCCGGCTTGTAGCGGGGCGCCGAAAGCTCAGCCTCAAGCAACCGGGCCGCGTCCGGCTTGAAGAACAGCTTGGTCTCGAAATCGAGCCCGGCGGACAGTCCCATGTAGGCGTGCGCCGGTCGGGCATAGCAGTAGATGCAGCCGTGCTCACATCCACGATAGGGGTTGAGCGAGGCCGAGAAGCCCACGTCGGGGCTGTCGTTGCGGCTGATGATCGTGCGGGCGCGCTCGGCGGTGATCGACGTGAGAATCTGGGCCGGGCCGGGGTCGTCCTCGGTCCAGCCGTCGTCAAAGGCGTCGCGGGTCTCCCGTTCGAACCGGCCGCTGGCGTTCGAGCGCGCGCCGCGTCCACGGGCGATCTTCAGGGTATGGATGGGTCCGGACACCCAGGCAGTCTACTGACCGAGACGAACAAAACAAGAACTCTTGACCTTGGTCGGGAAGCGGGGTCTGTCGTCGCCCATGCTTTCGGTGATTATCGATGCGCGCGGCGAGGCCGAGGGCCTGCCGGCGCTTTTGGCGCAGCTCACGGCCGGCGCGGTCGATGGGCTGGTTCGACAGGTGCTGATCGTCGCCGCGGACGGCCAGCCGGGAATCGACGCGCTCTGCGAGGACATGGGGGCCGAGGCGCACACCGCGATCGAGGCGGCGGGGGCGGCCGCCCGGTCGGACCATCTATTGATCGTGCCGGCCGATTTTCGCCTGCGGGACGGCTGGATCGGGGCGCTGCACAGCCATCTGACGGGCGGCGGTGAAGGCGCAGTCGTTGCGGGGCTGGCGACAGCCGGTCTCTTCCGCCGCCGGCCCTTCGGCGTCCTAGTCGAACGCCGCCGTCTGGAGGGTCGTCGCGGCGCCGATCTGCAGCGTCTGCGGCGCGACCTGGGCCTGGGCGCCCGCCGGGTCGGCTAGATCGAGGCGAACGTCGATGCGCCGCGCGCCGCCCGCCAGGGCGTCGAGGGTGCGCGTTTCCTCGCCGAACATCCGCTTGTACGTCCAGTAGGCGGCCATCACCTTCTCGACGTAGTTGCGCGTCTCCAGCGCCGGCAGGCACTCGATGGTCAGGAGCGGATCGTCCTGGCCCACCATGGCGGTCGTCTTGAGCACCGCGCCGGGTCCTGCGTTATAGGCGGCCACGACATGCAGGATGTCGCCGCCCACGCCCCGATCCATCAGGTAGCTCAGATAGTCCTGGCCCGCCCGCAGATTGACCGCGGGGTTGAACAGCGTCTTCGGGCGCTTGCGATAGGTGTTGTCGCCGGTGGCGAGCGCCGCCGAGGCGGGCATCAGCTGCATCAGGCCCATGGCGCCGACGGGCGAAACCGCCATCGGGTTGAAGGCGCTTTCCTGCCGGACGATCGCGTAGACCAGCGCCTTGTCGACGGTGAAGCCATCCTTCGGCGTCAGCGGCGGGGCTTGGTAGTCGCCAAGCGACAGGTACTGCGGGCGCTGCAGGCCGGGACCAGAGCTCGGACCCAGGGACGACAGGAGTGCGGTCCACGCCTTGCGTTCTTCGCCCGTGCGCGCCAACGCCAGGCCCGCGCGAAGTTCCTGACGGGCTTCGTCGATCCGGCCGATCTGGGCCAGGGCCGAAGCGCGATGCGCGCGCGGATCGGCGTCGAGCACCGGCGAGGCGGGGGGTTCGGGCGCGCGGAAGGCGGCGGGGATGAACTGGCCGGTCGGCGCCTGCGCGGTGGTCATCTGGACCTGCCGCTCGGCGATCATGCCGTAGAAGGTCTGCGGGGTCTGCGCGGCAAGCCGCAGGAAGGCTTGGGCCGTCGCGTTGTCGCCGAGGGCGACGGCCGAACGGGCCGCCCAATAGGCGCCGGCGGACCGCATCCACGGATCGGATTCGTCGTCGCGGGCGACCTGGGCGAAATAGTCGTGGGCCTGGCTGTAGTCCTGCATCCGCCAGGCGGACAGGCCGGCGATCCAGCGCTCGCCAACGTTCACAGCCAGCTCGAACGCCGTGCGGGCGTCGCCGGAGTAGAACGCTTCGCGCGCGGGCCGGGTGATCTCGCTGCGCGTGGTGTCGACGAGAGCGACTTCCGGGCGGGGCAGGGTCACCGCCTCGGCCGGCTGGCGCTTGGCGGCCAGGGAGAAGACGCGGTCGGCGAGCGGCAGGTCGCGGAACTTGGCCAGCCAGCTGGAGAGCTCGTCGAAGCTGGCCTTGTGTGCCGTGGGGTGCATCAGGGCGCGGAAGGACAGGTAGCCGTCCAGTGACCGGTCCTGGATAGGGGCGGCTTCCAGTTGGGCGCCCAGGAAGTCACCTTGCTCCACGGCCTGGAAGGCGGCGGCGTAGGCGCGGGCGTCGGTGTCGGAGAGGGCCTTCGGCGATCCGGCCGCACCAGCAGAGCTGGCGACCGAGGCGGCGGCGACGAGGGACAATACCCCGACGCGCAGGCGCTGTTCGAGCGTCATGCCGTCTATATCCGCGTGCAGAACTAACGCCTGCTGAACGCGGACCCCTTTTCTCTGAGTCCCAAAACGGGAAGCTAGAGGGGCCTGTCCGGGCGATCAAGCCTTTCGGTCAGGGTCAGCAAATCCGTCCACGCTCTTTTCTTCGC
>JAIXTR010000524.1 GCA_027483845.1 Caulobacteraceae bacterium
CGCCGCGTGAAGAAGCTGCTCCGCTCCGACGGCGTCCAGGCGGGCCTCGGCTGGCTCCTCGGGACGTACTTGCGCCTGGTCCTGCGCACCCTGCGCTGGCGGCACGAGAACGTGGCCTGCGTCGAGCCCGTGCTGGCAGACGATGCGACCGGCGCCATCGCCCTCTTCTGGCACGGCCGCATCCCACTGTGCCTGGCCACCGCGCCGCAGTGGTGGCGCAAGCGGACCCGCTGCCTGGTCTCCCCCTCGGCCGACGGCGAGTTCATCGCCCGCGCCCTCGACATGTCCGGCTTCCCCGCGATCCGCGTCTCCTCCGCCAAGAAGGGCGACACCGCCAAGGCGCGGCAGGCCGTCGCCGCCATCCGCGAGGCCACCGCCTGGGTGAAGGGCGGCGGCGCCCTGGTGGTCACCCCGGACGGCCCCCGCGGCCCCAACGAGGTGATCGCCGCCGGCTCCTTGCAGATCGCCCGCCGCTCGGGCCAGCCGGTCTTCCTCATGGGCATCGCCGCGAGCCCGGCGTGGCAGCTCGACAGCACCTGGGACAAGGTCATGTTCGCCCGGCCCTTCGGCCGCGGCGCCGTGGTCTGGGAAGGCCCGCTCCACGTCTCCGCCGACGCCGACGACGCCACGATCGCCGCCCTGATCGACGACTGGTCCGCCCGCCTCTCCGCCGCCACCCGCCAGGCGGAGGCGCTGGTGGGGCGTGGCTCGCATTGATCGCTCCGCCGGTCGGTGAGACATAGGCCCATGGCCCACGACGCGCCCACGCACGACGACCACGCGCACGATCACGATCACCACGATCATGATCACGGCCACAGCCATGCCGGCGGCCACCACCACCACGCGCCTGCCAACATGGGCCGCGCCTTCGCCATCGGCGTGATCCTAAACACCGCCTTCGTGGCGGCCGAGGTGGCGGCGGGGCTCTGGACAGGTTCCCTGGCCCTGCTGGCGGACGCCGGCCACAACCTCTCGGACGTGCTGTCCCTGCTGCTGGCCTGGGGCGCCACGATCCTGGCCCGCCGGGCGCCCGCCGGGCGGCGCACCTATGGCCTGCGCAAGGCGACCATCCTGGCCTCGCTGGCCAACGCTATCCTGCTGCTGGTCGCGGTGGGCGCCATCGCCTCGGAAGCCGTGCGCCGTTTCGCTGAGCCGGCTGCCATCGACTCCGACATCGTCATGATCACCGCCAGCCTGGGCGTGCTGATCAACGGCGCCACCGCCCTGCTCTTCATGCGCGGCAGCCACGACGACCTCAACGTCCGCGGCGCCTTCCTGCACATGGCCGCCGACGCCGGTGTCTCCTTGGCCGTGGTGGCGGGCGCCTTCCTCATGGCCCGCACCGGCCTGCTGTGGATCGACCCGGTCCTCAGCCTGATCATCGCCGGGGTCATCGTCCTGGGCACCTGGAGCCTGCTGCGCGACTCGGCCGACCTGGCCATGGACGCCGCCCCGCGCGGCATCAACGTCGAGGCGGTGCGCGCCTATCTCGCCGGCCTGCCAGGCGTGGAGAGCGTCCACGACCTGCACATCTGGGCCATGTCCACCACCGAGACCGCGCTCACCGCCCACGTCCTGCGGCCCCTGAACAGCGACGGCGACCAGTTCCTCCACACGGCCTGCGAAGGCTTGGAGCGCCGCTTCAAGATCGGGCACGCGACCCTGCAGGTCGAGACCGACGCCGCCCACGCCTGCCGCCTCGCCCCCGCCGAGGTGGTGTGAACCCCACCCTCCCGCTGGCCCTCTACGGCGCGGCGCCGGGCCTGCTCGAGCCCTTTGCGCCGGCCGTCCTGCGCGCGCGGGCCCGACGCGGCAAGGAAGACCCGGCCCGGGTCGGCGAGCGTCTAGGTCGCCCGGGCGCCCCACGCCTGCCCGGACCGCTGGTCTGGCTGCACGGCGTCAGTGTGGGCGAGACCCAGTCCCTTCTGCCGCTGGTCGCCGCGCTGCGGAGCCGTCACCCCGACCTGCAGCTGCTTGTGACGTCCGGCACCGTCACCGCCGCCGCCCTCCTCAAGACCCGGCTGCCCAACGGCGTCACCCATCAGTTCGCCCCCGTCGACGCCCCGGGCGCGGTGCGGCGATTCCTCGACCACTGGCGGCCCTCGCTGGCGGTCTTCGTCGAGAGCGAGCTGTGGCCCAACCTGATCCTCGCCGCCAAGGCGCGCGGGGTCCGCCTCGCGCTGCTGTCGGCGCGCATGACGCAGGCCAGCGCGGACCGCTGGGCCGGCTGGCCCGCCTCGGCGCGGGCGCTCCTCGGCGCCTTCGACCTGATCCTGCCCCAGGACAGCGCCACCGCCGCTCGCCTGCAACGCCTCGGGGCGACCCTCGGCCCGGCCTTGAACCTGAAGGCCGTGGGCGAGCCCCTCGCCGCCGACGAGGCCGAACTCGGCCGCCTGCGCGCCGCTGTCGGGGGCCGCAAGGTCGTGCTCGCCGCCAGCACCCATCCCGGCGAGGAGGCGCTGATCGCCGAGGCCTTCCGCGCCGCCGGTCGCGACGGCCTGCTCATCGTCGCGCCGCGCCACCCCGACAGAGGCCTTGAGATCGCCGCCCAGCTTGGCGCGACCCGGCGCAGCGCCGGCGAGCCGATGGACCGGCCGATCCACGTCGCCGACACCCTGGGCGAGCTCGGCCTCTTCTTCCGCCTCGCCGACGTGGTGGTGATGGGCGGAAGCTTCATCCCCGGCGTCGGCGGCCACAACCCGCTGGAGCCCGCCCGGATCGGCCGTCCGATCGTGACCGGCCCACACGCCTTCAACGCCGCCGACCTCTACGCCGCCATGTTCGCCGAGGCGTGCGCCATCGAGGCGGCCGACGGCGCGGCCCTGGCCCGCCACATCCGCGGCCTGCTGGACAACCCCGCCATCGCCCGGCGCATGGGTGAGGCGGCCCTGGCTTTCGCCGCCCGCCAAGGCGCCGCTCTGGACCAGGCCCTGGCCCAGCTCGAACCCCTGCTGCCCGCATGAAGCTCGCCACGCCCCGCTGGTGGTACAGCCGCGACGGCAAGACCGGGGCGATCGCGCGCCTGCTGCTCTGGCCCATCTCCCTGGTCTGGGCTGCTGTCACCGCCCGCCGGATCGCCCGCGGCCGGCCCGTCGATCCGGGCGTCCCGGTGGTCTGCGTCGGCAACCTCACCATGGGCGGCACGGGCAAGACGCCGGTGGTCCGCGAGATCGCCCGGCGGCTGGGCGGCGCAGTCCTGTCGCGCGGCTACGGCGGCTCGCTGGCCGGGCCGGTGCAGGTCGACCCGGCTCACCACACCGCCGCCGAGGTCGGCGACGAGCCGCTGATGCTGGCCCGCGACATGGCCGTCTGGATCGCCCGCGACCGCGCCGCCGGCGCCCTCGCCGCCGCGCAGGCCGGCGCGGCGGTCATCGTCATGGACGACGGCCACCAGAACCCGTCCGTCGCGAAGACCCTGTCCCTGGTGGTCGTGGACGGCGAGACCCGTGACGACGAATGGCCCTTCGGCGACGGTCGCGTCTTCCCCGCGGGTCCGATGCGCGAGCCGTTGAAGGTCGGGCTTGGCCGCGCCGACGCCGCGGTCGTCCTGCTGCCGGCCGACCTCGACGCGCCGGACCCGGAACTGGTCGCCGCCCTGTCCGCCGTCCCGGTGCTGATCGCCCGCCTCGCCCCCGCCGCACCGCCGCCAGACGGCCCGCAGGTCGGCTTCGCCGGCGTCGGCAAGCCATGGAAGGTGGAGCGCGCGTTGCAGGCCGCCGGCTGCGAACTGCAGGACTTCTGGCCCTTCCCCGACCATCATCCCTACGACGACGCCACGCTGCAGCGCCTCGCCGATCGCGCCGCGCAGTTCGGCGCGGGACTGGTCACCACCGAGAAGGACTGGGCCCGCCTGCCCGCCCCATGGCGGCCGCGGGTCGTGGCCTGGCCTGTCCGCGCGGTCTTCGACGACGAAGCCGCGCTGGACGCGCTGCTCAGCAAGCAACGGTAAGCCGCCGCCGTTGCGACCGGATGTGTCGTACCCGTGGTCTACATCCGTATGGATGTTGATCCCGACGCCACTCATGCAAAGCCATCCGCCGCGCTCGACGATGCGCGGCGGACGAATCCATTGCGGGCGACGCCTACTTCGCGCCGGCCTTCTGCGC
>JAIXTR010000160.1 GCA_027483845.1 Caulobacteraceae bacterium
GCCGCGATGCCGGCGGCGATGAGCGCCGCGCCGACGCCGGCGATGATGAACCAGATCTGCAGCGAGGGGTCTTCGAAGACCCGCAGCCGCCGGGTCACGCCCATCAGGCCCAGGACGTAGAGCGGCATGAAGGCCAGGAAGAAGCCGATGACCCAGCACCAGAAGCTGATCTTCCCCCAGCGCTCGTCGAGCTTGAAGCCGAAGGCCTTGGGGAACCAGTAGTTGATGCCGGCGAAGAGGCCGTACAGCACCCCGCCGATGATCACATTGTGGAAGTGGGCGACCAGGAACAGGCTGTTGTGCAGCACGAAGTCGGCGGGCGGCACGGCCAGCAACACGCCTGTCATCCCCCCCACCGTGAACGTCAGCATGAAGGCCAAGGTCCACATCATCGGCAGGTCGAAACGGACCCGTCCGCGGTACATCGTGAAGAGCCAGTTGAAGAGTTTGGCGCCCGTCGGGATCGAGATGATCATCGTCGTGATCCCGAAGAACGAGTTCACGCTCGCGCCGGAGCCCATGGTGAAGAAGTGGTGCAGCCAGACGAGGTACGACAGGATGGTGATGACCACCGTCGCATAGACCATCGAGGTGTAGCCGAAGAGCTTCTTGCCGGAGAAGGTCGCGGTGATCTCGGAAAACACGCCGAACAACGGCAGGATCAGGATGTAGACCTCGGGGTGTCCCCAGATCCAGATCAGGTTCACGTACATCATCGGGTTGCCCCCGAAGTCGTTCGTGAAGAAATTCGTGCCGACGTAGCGATCCAGCGAGAGCAGGGCGAGCACCGCCGTCAACACCGGGAAGGACGCCACGATCAGCACGTTGGTGCAGAGCGAGGTCCAGGTGAACACGGGCATCTTCATCAGGCTCATGCCCGGCGCGCGCAGCTTCACGATCGTCGCGATCAGGTTGATGCCGGAGAGTGTCGTCCCGACCCCGGCGATCTGTAGAGCCCAGATGTAGTAGTCGACGCCGACGCCCGGACTGTAGGCGATGCCCGAGAGCGGCGGATAGGCCAGCCAGCCGGTGCGCGCGAACTCGCCCACGAAGAGCGACGCCATCACCACAACCGCGCCGGCCGTAGTCATCCAGAAGCTGAGATTATTGAGGAACGGGAAGCTGACGTCCCGGGCGCCGATCTGCAGCGGGACGACGTAGTTCATCAGACCCGTGACCAGCGGCATGGCCACGAAGAAGATCATGATCACGCCATGGGCGGTGAAGATCTGGTCGTAGTGGTGGGCGTTGAGGTAGCCCTCGGATCCGCCAAACGCCATCGCCTGCTGAAGGCGCATCATGACGGCGTCGGCGAAGCCGCGTAGCAGCATCACGATCCCCAGGATCATGTACATGATCCCGATCTTCTTGTGGTCCACGCTGGTGAACCACTCTCGCCACAGATAGCCCCAGAGCCGATAGCGGGTGATCAGCCCCATGACCGTGAGGCCACCCAGGGCGACCATGGCGAAGGTGCCCACCACGATGGGTTCATGAAGCGGCAGGGCCTCGAGGCTGAGGCGTCCGAGGAAGGGCGAAACGGTCTGGGTCATATCAGCGGCCGGTAGCGGCGAAGGCGTTGGAGGAAAGGGCCAGGGGCGAACCGAGGCCGATCTGACGGGACAGGCCGGCGCCCCTGAGCGGCGACGCGAATGCGGGCGGCGGCGGCGCCTGGGCCAGGACCTGCGGCGAGCGAGGGCTTTCGCCTGGGCGACATATCGCCAGGACATAGCCGTCGTCAGCCCCGAAGACGGCCGAGCCACGCCGGGCGAACTTGTCGTAGGCCAGCGGCGCGGTGTTGCGGACGCCCGCCAGACCCAATCCGCCGCGACGGTCCAGAGCCATCATCTCGCCCATGCACATCTTACCCGGGGCCACGCAGAGGCCGACGATCGCGTCCCAGAGACCCGGCTCCACCTGCGCGAAGCGGGCGACAGGGACCTTTTCGCTGGGTCGTTCGAGGTCGAGGTAGCGCGCGCGGTCGAGGCGCCCGGGTCCGGTCCGCGCCTGGGCGACCCAGTTGGCGAACCCGGCCTCATCCATCGCCCGGAAGGCGAAGCGCATGTGCGAGAAACCGTCGCCCGAGTAGTTGGCCGAGAACCCCTCGTACGTTCCCGCCCGGTTCGCCACGCCGTGCAGGGTCGTGGTCATGCCGGGCATGGCGTAGATCTGGCCGGCCAGGGCCGGGATGTAGAAGGAGTTCATCACCGACGCGGCGGTGATCTGAAAGCGGATCGGCCGATCCACCGGGGCGGCCAGCTCATTGACCGTCGCCACCCCGTACTGCGGGTAGATGAACAGCCACTTCCAGTCGAGCGCCACCACCTGCACCTCCAGCGGCGCGACGGCGGCGGGGACCGCCTGCCCGGCCTTGATCCGCGACAGCGGCCGGTAGGGATCCAGCAGGTGCGTGCCGGCCCAGGTGATCGCCCCCAGGCAAATGATGATCAGCAGCGGCGCGGCCCAGATCACCAACTCAAGCCGCGTGGAATGGTCCCAGTCCGGAGCGTAGGTCGCCGCCCTGTTCGAGGCGCGGTAGCGCCAGGCGAAGAGAACCACCAGGGCCAGCACGGGGATGATGATCAACAGCATCAGGCCGGTGGCGATGACCAGCAGATCGCGCTGCTGCGCGGCCACATCGCCGGCCGGGTCGAGGACCACGGCCTGGCAGCCGCCTAGCGCCAGCAGGATGGGGACGATCAACAGCGGGGGATAGCGCAAGGCGGCTCCAGCGAGGGTCGACGAACCGGCGTCCAGTCGACGCCAGGGATCGCCTTAGGCCCCGGCCTGTGGCCCGCCCATTGGACAATCGGTCCAATCCCCCCAGCCCGCGTGACGGGCGAAGGGTGATGCGAACAAGGAAGATCCGCCGACCATGTCCACCGCCACGCCGTCCTCCCGTCAGCTCGAACGCGACGCCGCGGCCCTACACGATGACGGCAAGGTCGATCCCGGCGAGATCGCGATCGGGGTGATCCTCGGCCGGACGTCAGAGTTCTTCGACTTCTTCGTCTACGCCATCGCCTCGGTGCTGGTGTTCCCGCACCTGGTCTTTCCCTACGCCGGCGCCCTGGGCGGAACGCTGCTGTCGTTCGCCGTGTTCGCCCTCGCGTTCATCGCGCGTCCGGCCGGCACGGCGCTCTTCATCGCCGTCGACCGCCGGTTCGGACGTGGCACGAAGCTGACCATCGCCCTGCTCCTGTTGGGAGCGTCGACGGTGGCGGTCGCCTTCCTTCCCGGTCACGCGCAGGTCGGCGTCTGGTCGGCGGTGATGCTGGCCGCCTTCCGGATCGGCCAGGGTGTGGCGCTCGGCGGCGCCTGGGATGGGATGGCCTCGCTCCTGGCCCTCTCCGCGCCCCCCGGCCGCCGGGGCTGGTACGCGATGATCCCGCAGCTGGGCGCCCCGATCGGCCTAATGGTTGCAAGCGCCCTCTTCGCCTATTTCCTGAACGTGCTCTCGGCCGAGGACTTCCTCGACTGGGGCTGGCGCTATCCCTTCTTCGTGGCCTTCGCGATCAACGTCGTAGCGCTGTTCGCCCGGCTGCGCATCGTGGTCACGCCCACCTTCCAGCGCCAGTTCGAGGCGCGCGAGCTCCAGCCCACCCCCGTCTTCAAGGCCATCCGCGAAGAGCGCTGGAAGATCGCCATCGGCGCCTTCGCCCCCCTGGCCGCCTTCGCGATGTTCCACATGGTGACCGTATTCCCGCTGTCATGGGTCTTTCTGTTCACCCGCGAGACGCCGGGCCGTTTCCTGTTGATCGAGATCGCCGGGGCGGCGGTCGGGATCCTGGCCATCCTGGCGTCCGGCCTCCTGGCCGACCGCTACGGACGGCGCGCCGTGCTGGCCGCCAGCGCCGCCGGGATCGCCGCCTTCAGCGGCTTCGCACCCCAGTTTCTGGACGGTGGGCCCGTCGGCGAGCTGGCCTTCATGGTCTCCGGATTCGCCCTTCTGGGGCTCGCCTTCGGACAGGCCTCGGGGACGGTCGCCGCCAGCTTCTCGCTGACCAACCGCTACACCAGCTCAGCCCTCACCTCGGATCTGGCCTGGCTGTTCGGCGCGGGCTTCGCCCCCCTCGTCGCCCTTCTGCTCTCGGCCAAGTTCGGTCTCGTGGCCTCCGGCGTCTATCTGCTGTCGGGGGCCGTGATGACCCTGGTGGCGCTCTGGCTCAACCGAACACTCGTCGACGGGCGCAGCAGCGAGGCAAAGGCGTCGTAGAGATCCCAGCCACCGACCGTTGGTCGGGAGCACGCGCGGCTTTGTCCCACGCCCCGTTCCAATTCTGTCAGACGCGGCTGTTAGGGCTCAGCCTGCCCGCTCGCCGAATCGGCGGCGGGCGGCGGCCACGCGCTGGACCCCCACAGGCGCCAATGGCATCACGACAGTTCGAGCCTGTGAGGAATGCATGTCGGACACCCCCGCCTCGACCAAGCTGAGCCCGCGGGCGCGATCCTCGGACCATGCCCCCGTGGACAATGCGCTGGCGCGAATACGGGCTTTGCTGGACACGCTGGCGCCCGGCGCACGCCGTATCGCCGACTATGTGCTGGAGCGTCCGGAAGACGTTTTGAAGATGTCGGTCACCGAGCTGTCCGAGGCCACGCAGGCCTCGGAAGGCAGCGTCGTGAACTTCTGTCAGCGCCTGGGTCTGTCCGGATTTCAACAGCTGAAGCTGAGCCTCGCGCAGGCCATCGTCCGCCCGGTGCAGTTCATCCACGAGGACCTCGAGATCGGAGACGATGCGAACATCGTCTGCCGCAAGATCTTTCACTCCGGCATCCAGGCGCTGCAGGACACGCTGTCGGTGCTGGATCCGGCGGCGCTGGCCCAGGCGGTCGACACCCTGCGCGCCGCGCGGCGGATCGAGGTCTACGGCATCGGATCATCGGCCCCGATCGCGGACGACGCCCACTACCGCATGCTGCGCATCGGGCTCGACGCCAAGGCGGTCACGGACAGTCACATCCAGGCGATCAGCGCCTCGCGCACCGATCCGGGGGTCGC